>JAICHT010000161.1 GCA_025924755.1 Chitinophagaceae bacterium
AGCTAACTTCGTATTCAATGCTCAATACAAGAAAGGAAGTAATGCTGTAGATGGAAATACGCAATTCCAATTCCAGGAAGGAAATATGACCTTCAACAGTTCAAGCTATTCTACCGGTTCATTAGTAATAGCAGGTGCAAAAGCCATATTTAAAGGAACAGGGACAATCAATGGAACGGGCAATTATGGGTTTATGGTTTCCGGAATCGATGGCGGATTAAGCGGAACGGGAGTAGATAAATTCCGTATTAAAATATCGAATACAAGTGGCACTACTGTTTATGACAACAATATGGGGTTGGATGAGAATGGAAATCCAACCACAGCTATCAGTGGGGGTTCCATCGTAATACATACTACCAGTAATAAAGCCAATACCAACCTCGCTACCACCCGGCAGGTAGAAGACAACACCTATGCCGGCAGCCTGAAAGTAACGGCTCTTCCGAATCCGGCCATCTCTCAGTTTACTATAAAACTAGAAAGCAGCAACCGGCAGGAGGAGGTCAATTTGGTGGTTGTGAATGGCTTTGGTAAAGTAATAGAAATAAATCAACACCTTAGTGCAGGACAAACACTACAAATAGGCAGATCCTATATACCCGGTGTTTACTTTGTACAAGTAATGCAAGGCGATAAGCGGCAAGTGATAAAACTGGTGAAACTGCCAGATTAATAACCTTCTAATAAGAACTAACATAAGGTGGTGCATAAAAAAGCACCACCTTTTCTTCCCCTTTCAACGGTGGTATAATATAGCAACACTATGATATCACAACTTCGACACTTATATTTATACTCTAACTGCTTTCAGAAATGAAGTATCTTTTACTTATACTTTTCAGTACCCTTTGTAATAATATACCTGTTACCGCTCAAGTGATTGTGAAACAGGTAGGAGGGTTGCCTGCTAAAGAAATTTATGATTTGCACGTAGACCGCAAAGGTTGTTTATGGATAGCTCACGGACTTGGTATCAGCAGGTTCGATGGCCTGAACTTTATTCATTTCTTCAACACGGTGCAGGCAGCTTTGGCGGCGCGACAGTACTGTTATATTATTCATTTAGAAGCAATATGTATTGTTATTATAAACAACTAAAAGCATATACTAAGAAAGAAAAAACGTTCCACCTTTTAATATAGTATTATAGAAAGTTAATTTAGACTTACTTTCCATATACTTCCAGCATACCTTTCAAATCATCGAGCGTATTTATTTCTGAAGCTGGCTTATCGTGCCGCCAGCGGCTTATGCGCGGGAAGCGCAGTGCTACGCCCGATTTGTGCCGGGCCGATGCAGCAATTCCTTCAAACGCAATTTCAAAAACCAGTTCAGGTTTCACAGTGCGAACCGGTCCAAATTTTTCAATAGAATTTCTTTTTACAAATGCATCTACCTGTGCAAATTCTTTATCGGTTAACCCAGAATAAGCTTTGGTAAAGGTTATTAATTGATCGCCGTCCCTTACCGCAAACGTATAGTCAGTATATAAGTTGCTCCGCCGCCCTGCACCTTTTTGAGCATATACCATTACTGCATCAATGGTTAGTGGATCAATTTTCCACTTCCACCAATCGCCCCGTTTTCTTCCCACCTGGTAAGTAGATGCTTTCCGTTTAAGCATAATTCCTTCCGCCCCCGAATCTCTGGAAGTGGAGCGAATGGTTGCCAGTTCTTCCCAGTTATTAAAATCAATAACAGGAGAGAGCAGCAAGGCCGGGTGATTGGCTGCAGCAAGTACTTCTTCCAGTTTGCTTCTACGTTCTTCCAGTGTTTTTGTCCGCCAGTCTTCGCCATTGTACTCCAAAAGATCATAGGCAAAGAAAGCAATTGGTGCTTCCTGTAATTGTTTCTTCGTAACATTCTTTCTACCTATCCGCGTCTGCAATAATGCAAACGGCAAAGGCTTTCCATCAATGCTGGGAATGATTTCTCCGTCTAATACCAAACCATCCGGCAAGTTGTTTTGCAGCGAATGATATTCGGGAAATTTATCGGTCATCAATTCTTCACCCCGGCTCCATACATACAGTTCGCCGCTGCGTTTAATAATTTGTCCCCGTATGCCATCCCACTTCCATTCGGCCTGCCAATCTTTAGGTTCTCCCAATACTTTTACATCATCTTCTATGGCATACGCTAAATAAAAGGGGTAAGGTTTGGAGAGATCCGCTGCCAGGTTTTCATTACTGATTAAATCTTCAAAATTTATTTGAGTGGGGTCCCAGTTGCCGCTGATATGGTGGGCTATAATAGAAGGGGTAATACCTACTGTTTTTGCCAGTGCGTTTACCATAAGCTTTTGTGACACTCCAATCCTGAAACCACCGGTAATGAGCTTATTAAAAACAAAGCGTTCAGCGGTATTCATTTCCTGCCAGGCGGTAATGATAAAATTCCTTTTTATTTCCTCGCTTTCTTTTTCAAGAGCTATTAGTTTTTCTACATAGTAATGCAATGGTTTAGCGCCGGCTTCATCTGTAATAGTAGCCTCAGGCAAAAGCAGCGCAATGGTTTCTGCCAGGTCGCCAACAGTATGATAGGATTCTTCAAACAACCAAAAAGGTAAACCGCTCAGTTCTACACACCAAGTGGCCAACTGTGTAGCATTTACAGCCCGGCGAGGCCTGCGGTCGCTAAATAAGGCAATCACCCACACTTTATCTTTATCAGTTGCAGAAGAAAAATAGGTAATCAGCGACTCTAATTTATCATTGGTTTTTGTGCTGGTACCTAATTCCGTAACTAAATCTGCAAATAACCGCATATGTTGTATTTGACCTTACCTTCTTTTCACATCATCAGAAGAGAAGGGACTAAAAGGCTGTTTAGTAATATTCAATTTTTGTACGAACTTTTGAATTTTGAATGACCATTTGGTGATAGAATTTATCAACTTCTGGTCAATCATTTTCTTCTTTCATAGAATCTTGAGGAGATTCTTCTTCTTCACCGCCATATTCTGTTTTTACTTCACCGGCTTCTATTCCCTGCTCTGTCAAATACCGGCTGAAAGCAGACTGAAATCCATGTGTTGCGTATACTCTTTCTGCACCGGTTGCTTTTACCGCTGTTAATAATCCCTGCCAGTCGGCATGATCGCTTAAGGCAAAACCCGCATCTGCATTTCTTCTGCGCCGGGCACCGCGTACCTGCATCCACCCGCTGCAAACACCTACCGCGTATGGTGCAAACTTTCGCATCCAAGGCGACCCTTCTGCGCTGGAAGGTGCTATTACTACTGCTCCTTTCAATGTTTCTTTAGGCGTATCAGGCGTCACTCTTTCTACAGGCGGCAATTGCCATCCGGCATTTACCAGCGCCATATGTATATTATATACAGCGCCGTGCACCAATATGGTATCGGTTACTTGAGCCAGGCAAGGAAGCAGGCGTTGCGCTTTTCCTAAACTATACGCCATTAATACCGATGCTTTTCCCGCTGCTTTATTTTCTAAAACCCATTGTTGAATATCACTGAAAATTTGTGCCTGGCTTTTCCAATGATATATGGGTAAGCCAAAGGTAGATTCGGTAATAAACGTATGGCATGGCACCGGCTCAAATGCCGTGCTTAAACCATCATCTTCCACTTTGTAATCGCCACTCACAACCCACACTTCGCCATTATATTCCACCCGTATCTGCGACGAGCCGATGATATGCCCTGCAGGGTGCAGCGTAATACGAACGCCGTTGATATAAACAGGTTCGTGCCAGTTGATGCTTTGATAATTGTTTGGCCCCAGCCTGGTCTGCAGCAAAGGTTTGGTATCGGTATGGCATAAATAATATTGGCTTCCCCATCGGGCATGATCGCTATGGGCATGAGTAATAACGGCTTTATCCACCGGCTTCCATGGATCAATATAAAAGTTGCCGGCGGGGCAATACAATCCTTTATTACTAAACTCAATTAAAGCCATATCGGGAAATGTTACCTAATATTAACCATAAACCCTGCCACTGTTAGAAGTGTTGAATGTAGTGGATGTTTTGCAACAGCAACCGGCTATTTAGTATTGAAGATTTTTAACGCCGTTGAGGGTTCTTACAAAGTATAGCTTTTTATTTTCAAAATAATCCAGCGTCATATTCTGCGGGTTTAAAAATACCGGCTGTATATCAAACTGTGTAAAAACCGTATTGCCTTTTTCGGTAAGATTGGAAGCCACGTCTTTACCCGTTTTTAAAAGTAGCAATGCAAAATGCAGCATCACTTCATAGCCGCGGTAATACATATCGGAAGGCTTGCCTTTGGTTTTTACTTCAAAGTCGGTGGTAATTTCCGTATTCAGCTTATCAGGATTGCCATAATAAAAAGGAGTCGTATACATAATTTCCACATCCTTAAAATCCGATCCGTTGAAATTGATGCCATCCCAGGTAGGCATACCAATAATGCTTACCGGGTAGGTGTGGCTGATGGAAGCCAGGCCCTGGGCCATATCTTTCCCAAATTCTTCGTTCAGGCTGCCCACGATACAAATGTTTTTTCGTGTACTGTCTAATTTGCTGCTTAAGCTATAAGTAGAAATCTGGTTGCCAATGGTTACCATATCCATCTTCAGCCGAGCCGCATTAGTAAGTTGCGACATTTGGGTGAAATACGTTTTTATCTGCTCTTCCTGCGCACCGCTTTTGGTAAAAAGAACAATATGGTCTGCCGGATGATATTTTTGCAAATAAGTATAAATGCTTTCGCAATGCGTACGCAGGGTAGAATTAAGAATTACAAAATATGGATTGTTGAAAACGCCGCCATCATTAGGTAGCGTAGCCGAAATAAAAGGCACTTTTTTTCTTACGGCTGCTTCTGCCAATAGCCGTACATCCTGCGTATTGGCCTGGCCAATGATCATTTCTACATTCTGCAATTCGGTACTGTTAATTTGCCTTGCCATAGGAGTGGAGGCCGAGCGGGAATCGTAGATATATACATCCAGTGGCACACCGGTTTTTTGTAAGGAATCGGCTGCCAGTTCCGCACCCTGCACAAATTCCAACCCCGGGTTTAAAAACTTTGGAAAGGTTTTATTATACCGGTAATTACCGGCTGCATCAAAAGCAGAATCTAAATACAACGGAGCAAAAATTGCAATCTTATGCCGGGAAGCAGATGGTGCCTGGGCAGTAGTTACCGCTGCTTTAAAAAGCAGCAGCAGAAGAAAGGCGAGGCTGATCTTTTTCATAGTTACAAGCGTTTACTGCAAGTGTTATTCCCATTCTATAGTGGCTGGTGGTTTACTGCTGATGTCATAAACAACACGGTTAATACCTCTTACCGTATTAATAATTTCGTTGGATACGTGGGCTAAAAAATCGTAGGGCAAATGCGCCCAGTCTGCTGTCATTCCATCTACACTCGTTACAGCACGTAAGGCAATGGTATACTCATACGTCCGCTCATCGCCCATAACGCCTACACTGCGAACTGGTAACAATATAGCTCCGGCCTGCCAAACGGTTTCATACAGCTTATGCTTTTTCAGGGCCTGGATATAAACCTCATCCGCTTGTTGCAACAATTGTACCTTTTCTTCTGTAACTTCCCCTAAAATGCGGATGGCTAAACCCGGCCCCGGAAAAGGATGCCGGCTGATTAACTCATCAGGTATACCCAGCTCCCTGCCTACTTTTCGCACTTCGTCTTTAAACAAATACCGCAGCGGTTCTACCAGTTCCAAATGCATTTTCTCCGGCAGGCCACCTACGTTGTGGTGCGATTTGATGGTAACCGACGGCCCGTGCACCGATACGCTTTCAATCACATCGGGGTAGATGGTTCCCTGGCCCAACATAGACACACCATCAATTTTGGATGCTTCCTCCTGAAAGGTGTCAATAAATAATTTGCCTATTGCTTTGCGTTTTTGTTCCGGGTCGGTTTTGCCTGCAAGCGCATCATAAAAAACATGTTTTGCATCAATGCCTTTTACGTTTAACCCTAACCGTTGGTAGGTGGTTAAAACCGCTTCAAATTCATCTTTACGCAATACGCCATTGTCTACAAAAATGCCATATAAATTATTGCCAATAGCCCTGTCAATAAGTGTGGCTGCCACTGTAGAATCTACACCACCGCTTAAAGCCATAATTACTTTACGACTGCCAATTTTTTCTTTTAAAGCAGCAACAGTATCGGTAATAAAATGCGCCGGAGTCCAGTCTTGCTTGCAACCGCAAATGTGTATTAAAAAGTTATGCAGAATTTTTTTCCCTTCAATAGAATGGTACACTTCGGGGTGAAACTGCAAGCCATATAAGGGTTGATAATTATCATCGGTATTCTTAAAAGCTGCCACCGGAATGCTATCGGTAGTAGCCAAAAGCCGAAACGTTTCGGGCAGTTGCAATATGGTATCGCCATGGCTCATCCACACCTGCGATGCCGGAACCAGGTTTTTTAATAAAGCATCCTCTTCATTAATATGTAATACGGCACGGCCATATTCGCGTTTGTTGCTGCGCTCCACCTGTCCGCCAAATTGTTTGGCCGTAAGCTGTGCGCCATAGCAGATGCCTAAAACCGGTGCTTTAGAAATTAATGATTTTATAGCTACCTGTGGGGCATTGGCATCATTAACCGAAAAAGGCGAGCCTGAAAGAATAATGCCTTTTACCGAATCATCGAAAGCTATAGGTTTTGAAAAAGGAAGGATCTCGCAATATACATTCGCTTCCCGTACAGCACGGGCTATCAACTGTGTGTATTGGGAGCCAAAATCCAGTATTATAATTTTTTCTGTCATACCGGTGTGAAGGTACTGAAACCACACAAACCTGATCGGTTAGAAAACCGTAATTATGAGTTTTGAATAAAGTTTATAATTTTTGTAACCAGTTTCGAACAAATATGGTCTCACTTATAAACCTTTTATTATGAAACCCCATATGGTTCTTTTACTGTTAGCAGCAATAAGTTTCAGCTCGTGTAATTATTGGGGTGGTAAACGGGTAAGAGGCAATGGTATTTCTGCTACCCAACAGCGTAGCGTCGGTGCTTTTTCCGGTATTGAAGTAAGAGGTGGTTATGATGTGTATCTGTCTCAAAGTACCGACAATACTTTAAAAATAGAAGGCGATGAAAATCTACTGCCTTATATAGAAATAGAGAAAGAAGGCGATGTGCTCCGCATCGGCAGCAGGAGCGGATTTAACCTGCAACCGCGGACCGGTATTAAAATATATGCGTCGGCCCCGGTATTTAAAAAACTGATGATATCGGGTAGTGGCGATATTGTTTCGCAATCAAAAATTACCAGTTCTAATGCCATTAATGCCCAGATAAGAGGCAGTGGTGATATTACACTGGATATAGAAGCACCTGTTTTTGAAGCAGGCATATCGGGCAGCGGCGATATTAAAGTATCCGGCAGCACCCGAAATTTTAAAGGCAGTATTATGGGCAGTGGTAATATTAAATGCTTTGACCTGCTAAGCGAAAAAAGCGATATTGATATTGCCGGCAGCGGCGATGCGCAAGTATATGCCAGTAAAGAACTGAATGTAGATATTAAAGGAGCCGGCGATGTGCAATACAAAGGTACTCCATCGGTAAGCCAAAGCATTAAGGGCGCCGGTAGCGTAACTAAGGCCGGATAAGGATTGCTCCATTTAGAAAAAAGTTCTTCTCCGGGGACGTGCTACCACCCGCTGTGGCTGCACAAACAATTTTACCAGGAGTAATCCAAAAATAAAACCACCTATATGGGCGGCATAGGCAATGCTGTCGCCTTCGGCATGGCTGATGGCGCCTTTGCCACTTATGAGTTGAAATACAAACCACAGGCCCACTACGATAATAGATGGCAGCCCAATGATCCAGAATAAAATCCATACGCGAACCCGCCTGCCCGGGAATAATAAAATATAACCACCCAGTACACCCGCAATAGCCC
>JAICHT010000162.1 GCA_025924755.1 Chitinophagaceae bacterium
TTAGGCGTTATCGTAGGGCCCACTTTAGGACCACCCTTAGGAGGTTATATAGTGGATAATTTTTCATGGCCTTATATCTTTTATATCAATATTCCTTTAGGCGTGATAGCTACATTATTGACATTACAATTTGTGCGCAGCCCTAAATATGCTGAAAAAAGCGCCACCAGGGATATTGACTGGTGGGGAATTGGGCTGTTGGCCATTGCAGTCGGTTCGTTGCAATATGTATTGGAACGCGGGCAGGAAGATGACTGGTTTAACAGCCAATGGATTATGTTATTCAGCGTAACAGCTGTATTTGGGATTTTCTTTTTTATATGGCGGGAACTTACTTTCAGAAATCCTATTGTTAATATCCGGGTTTTAGGAAACACAAACCTTCGGGTAGGTACTATCTTATCATTTATAATGGGAGTAGGATTATATGGCTCCACTTTTATTGTTCCGCTATATACACAGGCTACACTTGGCTGGACGGCCCAGCAGTCGGGGATGCTGATGATACCGGCCACTATCACCACCGCTTTTATGATGCCTATAATAGGGCAGCTTTTGCAAAAAGGCGTAAAGCAGCAATATCTGGTGGCGTTAGGTATGTTGTTGTTCTTTGTGTATAGTTTTTGGGGCTATAAAATATTAACACCCGATACCGGTGCCGATGCTTTCTTCTGGATGCTGATTGTAAGAGGGGTAGGAATGGGTATGTTGTTTATACCGGTTACTACGCTGGCGCTTTCTACACTTCGCGGACAGCAAATAGGCCAGGGCGCTTCCTTTACAGGTATGATGCGGCAATTGGGCGGTTCGTTTGGTATAGCAGGTATTACTACTTTTATGGCACGTCAAAACATGACGCACCGAAATGAACTGGTGTCTAAATTAAATATAAACGACCCGGCTGTGCAAAACAGGGTGCATGCCTTGCAACACAGCTTTATGGCAAAAGGCATGACACCGGATGTGGCGCTGAAAACCGGCTATAAAGTGCTGGATTATTCGGTAATGAAGCAGGCGGCGGTTTTATCATATATGGATGTTTTCCTTTATATAGGGTTGATGTTTTTGATTTGTATCCCGTTTGTATTAATGGTAAAAGCCAATAAGGGCAATAAAATGAGTATGTCGGAAGCGATGCACTAAATATTATTTTTGTTTGATAAGAAAGGCTGCTGATTTTTTAGCAGCCTTTTTCTTTTTACAGGTCATTCTTCTTGTATTGCTCTACAAGTTGCTAAATTTTTTAAGAATTTCTATTAGCATTTGATATAAATCATTTTCTAAGTTGTATTTCCCGGATAAAGCTTTTATATTGATACCTTCTTTCATTCACCAAACTAAACCATGTGAAAAAACCTCCTCTTACTTTCCTGTTTTTTGTTTCTTTTCATCAGTTCATGTAAAAAACAAATAATGAAATTACAGCCTCTATTAACCATCGAACCACTGCTATCCCAAGCATGACTATCAGTAATGGCACTTCATTAATAGACAGTATGCCTGTCAGTACCGATAACGATTCTATTGAACGCATAACGGTATTAGGGCGCAGATGGCCAACCTTACTGCAGCAAAATAACAACAATATCAATTCAACACCTGTTTTAAGTTTATTTCAGCAATATGGGTATTAACTTCAAACTTACAGCGGTAGTGGTATTGATCTATGCCACTACTGTTTACAGTTCCTGCAACAAAAGCATACTCGGCTGCCCGGTAGAAAGTTATCTTTTTACTATTGGGGTTAAAGCCTACCCGGATAAAGACAGCATTCATATCGGTGATACCATCTGGTTTGAAATTAACACTCCGACTACACTCCAGGATGATGCTAATCCTTCTCGCCAAATGATTGATTATAGCGGGGCAGCTAATCTGGGCTCTGCAGTTGGGTTTGTTGAATATCCCAGCATAAATATTGCTTATCCATCTGCAAATAGATTTGATTGCGTATTAGTTTCCGGTAAACAGGTCACCAACCCTAATACAGACCAAATCAGAGAGTATTTATTTGAAGAAAGAAATAATCGCTACTTGTTTAAGTTAGGTGTTATTCCTAAACAGAAAGGTGTTTATGGTATTGGATTTAGCAATGCGGCTATGTATATCGCAGGTCAGATAAATGTACAAAAGCTGGCTTTGCTATAAACTTTGAAAATACCAACACACATCATTATCTAAATCCCAATTATGATAGCTCTTCTTCCGAGGTTGGGGGTTATTATGTAAAAGTCTACTAACGGCAATATGGCTACTAATATCAAACTTACCGCAGTAGCGGTCTTATCTATGCCTATCTTTTTCAACGTGAAGTTAAAGCGTAGCTAGTTGAAACAGTATCGTTGGTAACTCCGTAATCGGGCCGTTCGTTTTGCTACCTTTGCAGCTAAAGTTTTTAATTGAAGCATTTAAAAGCCCTTAATAAATATTTCTGGAAGTACCGTATCCGGTTAAGCATTGGTGTTATTTTCATAGTCGTGTCCAACTACTTTGGTGTACTGGCGCCTCAGGTAACCGGTTTTATTATAGATTATGTGCAACGGGCTTTGCGCCTGCCGGGTTATCGCCCCAAAGCCCGGATACCCAACTATGATATACTGGTTAATTATTTTATTAAAAGAATTGACAGCCTGCATGTTTCTGTAGGCAATGTGGTGGCTATATGCGGCATCACCATATTGGTACTGGCGCTGCTTCGCGGATTTTTTATGTTTCTGATGCGGCAAACCATTATTGTAATGAGCCGCCATATTGAATATGATCAAAAGAATGAAGTGTACGATCATTATCAAAAGCTGGATATTGGATTTTATAAAACGCACAGCACCGGCGATTTAATGAGCCGCATGGCCGAAGACGTAAGCCGGGTGCGGATGTTTACCGGTCCGGCAATCATGTATCTTATCAACCTGCTTTCTTTGATATCGCTTAGTTTGTACTTTATGTTTAAGCGGGATGCCGAATTGTCAATATATGTATTGGCGCCCTTACCCATCTTAGCAGTCACCATATACCTTGTCAATACCGTTATCCATAAAAAGAGTGAATCTTTACAAGCTACCCTGGCCAATCTTACTACCAATGCACAGCAATCCTATGCCGGCATCCGCGTAATTAAATCGTTTGTGCAGGAAGATGCGATGTACCGCCATTTTGATGAAAACAGCGAAAAATACAAACATAAAGCAGTGGAGCTGGCTAAAATTGAAGCATTGTATTTTCCATCCATGACGCTGCTGATTGGCCTTAGTACCTTGCTTACCATCATGATTGGAGGTTTTTACTATATTAATGGTTATCATAATGTGGGTATTGATACCATAGTGGAATTTGTAATTTATATAAACCTGCTTACCTTTCCGGTAAGTGCCATTGGCTGGACGGCCAGTATGATACAACGTGCTTCCGCATCGCAAAAAAGGCTCAATGAATTTCTGGATTCCGAACCTAAAATTTTCAATAAGAGTCATACCGTAACGCACCAATTAAGCGGTAATATCTCTTTTGAAAATGTAAACTTCATTTACCCGCATACTAATATTCATGCGCTGAAGGATTTTAATTTGTCTATTGAGGCCGGACAGAAAGTAGCGATCATTGGCAGAACCGGTAGTGGCAAAAGTACGGTAGCCCAATTGCTGCTCCGCATGTATGACGTCACCGAAGGGCAATTATTGTTGGATAATATCAATATCAAAGATTTTAATATCGAATCGTTGCGGAAGCAAATAAGCTATGTGCCGCAGGATGGATTTTTATTTAGTGAAACTATAGAAAACAATATTGCATTCGGAACACAAAAGAAAACGTTGGAGCAGGTACAACAAGCGGCCCGGCTGGCTGTAGTAAAAAGGGAGATTGAGGGTTTTCCGGAACAATATAAAACGATGGTAGGAGAGCGGGGCGTTACGCTAAGCGGCGGACAAAAGCAGCGCATCTCCATTGCGCGGTCTTTAATGAAAGATGCTCCTGTATTGCTTCTTGACGATTGTTTGAGCGCTGTGGATGCCAAAACGGAAAAAGAAATTTTGAGCCATTTGCAGGAATACCTTCAGCAGAAAACCGCTATCATTATTACCCACCGGATTTTTAGCTTATTGAATTTTGATAAAATAATAGTAATAGTAGACGGCCGTATAGAAGAAGAAGGCACTCATACCGAATTGCTGCATAAAAATGGCGTATATGCCGATATGTATTCCAGGCAGTTACAGGAAGACGCAAACAAACCTGCATCAAATTTGTCTGTTTAAAAAACATAATTATATTTGCTTGGTATTCACCAAAACTTTATTAACTGTAAAATTTTAAACTGTGGCGTACGACAATAATGAAAAGAAAATGGAAAGCATTTACAGCAAACGGATTCGTGCAGGCAAAAGACGAACCTATTTCTTTGATGTAAGAGCTACCCGCAGCAATGATTATTACCTAACAATTACAGAAAGCCGCAAACGCTTTAATGACAATGGGTACGACAGGCATAAGATTTTTTTGTATAAGGAAGATTTCAACAAATTTATTAAAGCCCTTTCCGAAGCAGTTGATTATGTAAAAACACAGTTAATGCCTGATTTTGATTTTGATGCATTTAACCATGATGAAGTAATGGATGAAACTGAATCGGAAGATATGGTGACAGATGTGGATGCACTCCCTGTAGTCTCCAACAGTCCGGCGCCCGGTATAGCTGCTGTAAATACAGCACCGGCTGCTACCTCTACTGCGGAAGAAGTAGACAAGTGGTAAAGAAATTTTTATAATACTATTCATATTAAAGCCCGGTGTTGAAGCCGGGCTTTAATTATTTTAGAGGTAACAAGTTTATAGTTCTATAGTACTAAAACCTATATCATCTGCTTACCGCATTTGTTTATAGGCATTAATCAATCCATTTGTAGAGGAATCGTGCGATGTAATAACTTCATCGCTTTGAAGCTGCGGCAAAATTTTATTGGCTAATTGTTTTCCCAGTTCAACCCCCCATTGGTCGAAGCTGAAGATATTCCAAATAACACCCTGTACAAAAATCTTATGTTCATATAATGCTATTAATTCTCCCAAAGCAAAAGGTGTAATCTTTTTTAGTAATATGGAATTGGTAGGCCGGTTACCACTGAATATTTTAAAAGGTGCCAGGCTGGCAATTTCTTCATCATTCTTACCTGCCTTTTTCAATTCATCCACTACTTCTTCTCCTGTTTTCCCATTCATCAGCGCTTCGGTTTGGGCAAAAAAGTTGGAAAGTAATTTTTCATGATGATCGCCAATAGGATTATGCGTTTGTGCAGGTGCAATAAAGTCGCAGGGAATCAATACCGTGCCCTGGTGTATTAGTTGATAAAATGCGTGCTGACCGTTTGTGCCGGGTTCGCCCCAGATAATAGGACCTGTCGCATAGGAAACCGGTTCGCCATTTCTATCCACGCTTTTGCCATTGCTTTCCATATTGCCCTGTTGAAAATATGCGGCAAACCGATGCATGTATTGATCATATGGCAATATGGCCTCGCTTTGCGCACCGAAAAAATCAATATACCACAAGCTTACCAGTGCCAGCCATACCGGTATATTTTTATCAAAAGGTGTAGTTTGGAAATGCTGATCGGCGGAGTGACCTCCTTGTAGCAGCGCTTCAAAATTATCATAGCCAATAGTTAACGCAATAGACAAACCAATGGCACTCCATAGTGAATAGCGTCCACCTACCCAATCCCAAAAAGCAAACATGTTTTGTTTATCAATACCAAAAGCCGTTACTTCTTTTTCGTTGGTAGATAAGGCAACAAAATGTTTAGCAACCTGGGCTTCATCCTTCGCTGATTTTAAAAACCAATCTCTAGCTGTATGTGCATTGGTCATGGTTTCCTGCGTGGTAAACGTTTTGGAAGCAATTAAAAATAGCGTTTCATCGGGAGTTACTTTTTTTAAAGTTTCAGCAATATGCGTAGCATCTACGTTGGAGACGAAATAAGCCTGGATGTCTTCTTTCCAATAAGGTTTCAAAGCTTCTGTTACCATATAAGGGCCCAGATCGCTGCCGCCAATACCTATGTTTACTATATAACGGATTTTTTTTCCGGTATATCCCTTCCATTCTCCGCTATGTACTTTTTGGCAAAAGGCTTTCATTTGCGCCTGCACCTTTTGTACATCTTCCATCACATTTTTCCCTTCAGAGTAAACAGGTGTTCCTGAAACATTTCGTAAAGCAATATGCAATACGGAACGGTGTTCGGTTTGATTAATCAGTTCACCGCTGAACATAGCAGTAATAGCTTCCGATAGATGGCATTCTTCCCCAAGTTGCTGCAATAGTTTCATTGTTTCGCCGGTAATTATGTTTTTTGATAAATCCACTACCGTATCATTCAGGCACAATGCAAATTTTTTGAAGCGTTCACCATCTTGCTGAAAAAGCTCCTTCATCTGTACTTTTTTCATTTCCGTAGCATGCTGTTTCAGGCTTTTCCAGGCAGTGGTGTTTGTGGGATTGATTTTTGGAAACATTTTATAGGTTTTTTATTGTTGTTATTGTTTTTTCCACCATCGCTTCCGTAATATCCAAATGCGTTACCAGTCTCACCTGCGTAGGCGTCATTTCATGCACCCATATATCATGCTCTTTTAACTTTTGAACCAGGGCCTGAGCAGTAAATGGCGGCTTAATACTAAATATAACGATATTGGTTTCTACAGGTAAAATGTCTTGCACAAATGATTTTTCTTTTAACGCCGCTTCCAATTGAGCTGCATGTTCATGATCTTTTTGCAAGCGTTGTATATTATTTCGTAGTGCATACAGTCCGGCGGCTGCTAAAAAGCCAGCCTGCCGCATACCCCCGCCAAACACTTTCCGGATGCGTCTTGCTTTTTTTATAAACTCAGTATTGCCTAAAAGCAGACTTCCAACCGGGCTTCCCAAGCCTTTGCTCAGGCAAATAGAGATGCTATCAAACAGATTTCCATAAGCTTCCGGAGATTGGTTTTTAGCCACTAATGCATTAAACAGCCGGGCACCATCTAAATGCAGCTTCAAATGATTCTGATCGCAAACCTGCCGTATTTCCTCTATATCTTTTAATTCGTAACAACTTCCACCACCCCTGTTAGACGTGTTTTCTAAAGATACCAGGCTGCTATGGGCTTTATGCACATCATCCGGGTTGATGCCATCAGCTATCTGGGCTGCCGCCACCCGACCTCTGTTCCCCTGTAATAGTTTAACAGATGCACCAGAATTAAAAGCAATGCCGCCACCTTCATATTGATAAATATGAGAGGTCACGTCACAAATTACTTCATCGCCGGGCTGCGTATGGCATTTGATTCCTATCTGGTTGGTCATAGTTCCGGAAGGACAAAAAAGGGAAGCTTCCATACCAAACATTTGGGCTGCCGTTTGCTCGAGTTCATTTACAGATGGATCTTCGCCATATACATCATCTCCTATCTTAGCATTCATCATGGCATCCAGCATGGGTGCCGATGGCTTGGTTACCGTGTCAGATCTATAATCAATCATTCTTTGTTTTTTGAGGTGTGAAGGTAATACTCCCATTTATGTAATAGCAAAACTTACCTGCTATCCGTTTATTTTTCCTTTTATCAAGCTGACAGATCTTATTGTAACCTATTCTCTTTCCTTAATGTCTCATTCGGTATATAACCAATTATCCTTGATTTACACCGTTCAATACAAAACAATGTTCTTTGTATTGCATAGTACCTAATTTTATAACGTAATAAACAAACTAAAGTACTAAAGAGAAAAAATATGAAAAAGGTTTTAACTACAACACTTTTTATTTTGTTGACTGGCTGGACAACATTGAGCTATGCACAGCAAGCCAGTGGAAAAATTACCGGCTTAGCACAAGGTGATGCAAA
>JAICHT010000163.1 GCA_025924755.1 Chitinophagaceae bacterium
GTATTCTTACCTAAAAGCCCTGCATATAGTTTTTATCGTTACCTGGTTTAGCGGGCTTTTTTATATTGTACGGTTGTTTGTATACCAGGCTGAAGCGGCTGAAAAAGAGGAGCCGGAAAAATCCATTCTGCAAAAGCAATTTTCTATTATGAGCAGCAGGCTTTGGTATGGAATTACCTGGCCTTCTGCAGTACTTACTTTTATTTTCGGACCTACTTTAATGATATACGGCCACTGGAACAAAGTGCTGCTGGAGCCGGCCGGTAAATGGCTGTTCATTAAATTATTCTTTGTGTTAGGGCTATACTTATATCATTTCAGCCTTCACACCATTTTTAAGCAGCAATCGAAAGGTATCTTCAAATACACATCTCAGCAACTCCGCATCTGGAACGAAGTGGCCACAATTTTCTTAATTGCTATTGTAATGCTGGCTGTAGTAAAGCAAAGCTTAAGTGTGGTGTGGGGTTTAGTGGGCCTCGCCGGTTTTATTATTATATTAATGAGCGCTATTAAAATTTATAAGCTAATTCGGCTTCGTAGCACCGCCAAGTAGTATATGCTGTACTGTTTTTACCTGATAATCAGTAGAAGCGCATAGGTTGCAAGAGTCAAACAGCTGCCATCCGCCAGTTGCGGGCAGTTTCCTGCTACAGCAAGCTGTTTAATTTTAATAATATCTAAAAAGATAGCCTCTTTGAATTTTTGTACCTTTGCACCCATTTTTTATTTCAATTATTATTTATTGCTAATGGCAACCCGATATAAAGAATTTAAACATTTGAACCTTCCTACCATTGAAAAAGAGATACTGGAAAAATGGGAGAAGGAACATGCTTTTGAAAAAAGTATTGCCTTAAGGGAAGGGGCTACACCGTTTGTATTTTACGAAGGGCCGCCCAGTGCCAACGGTATGCCTGGTATTCACCACGTTATTTCGCGTACATTAAAAGATTTGGTTTGCCGCTATAAAACCATGCAAGGTTTTAAGGTAGAGCGTAAAGGCGGATGGGATACGCATGGCTTGCCGGTAGAGCTGGGGGTAGAAAAAGAGTTGGGCATTACCAAGGAAGATATTGGTAAAAAGATCTCGATAGCCGAATACAATCAAAAGTGCCGGGAGGCGGTACTCCGTTATAAAGATAAGTGGGACGAGCTTACTACTAAAATGGGGTATTGGGTAGATCTGCAGCATCCTTATATTACGTTTACCAATGAATATATTGAAAGCTTATGGTGGTGCTTAAAGCAATTATATGACAAAGGATTGCTGTATAAAAGTGTTTCCATTCAGCCTTACTCACCTGCTGCCGGTACCGGTTTAAGCTCACACGAATTAAACCAGCCGGGCACTTATAAGAATGTAAAAGATACCAGTGTGGTGGCTATGTTTAAGGGGGTAAAAAATGAAGAATCTCAATTTTTATTCGATGCTGCTGAGGATGACGAAGTGTACTTCCTTGCTTGGACCACTACTCCCTGGACACTACCTTCCAACTTAGGCTTAACCGTAGGACCCAATATTTATTATGTACTTGTAAAGACGTTTAATCCCTATACCCATCTTCCGGTAAATATTATTCTGGCCAAAGCTGCCTTAGGCAGGTATTTCAAGCCAGAAGATGAAGGCGGCGATTTTGAAGCTTATGCAGCGCAGCATTCCCTCGCTGCAGGGGGTGGAACTCCTACTCCGTGGAAAGTGCTTAAAGAATTCAAGGGGCATCAATTACAAGGTATAAACTACGAGCAGTTATTGCCTTACGAAGCCAATTCGCCGCAAGCTATTGAAGCGATTACTCCCGGTGCGCAGCCATTCAGAATACTATTAGGCGATTTTGTGACTACTGAAGACGGAACCGGTATCGTGCATACTGCTCCGGCTTTTGGTGCCGATGACTATAAAGTAGGTAAGAAGTACAATATTGGCATATTAACTTTAGTGGACAGGGAAGGAAAATTTGTAGATGGCTTAGGCGAATTTAGTGGCCGTTTTATTAAAGACTACAAAAACGATCCCGTATATGCCGATGTAAACGTGGATATCTCCGTAAAACTTAAAAAAGAAAACCGGGCTTTTAAGGTGGAGAAATACGAGCACAGCTACCCGCACTGCTGGCGTACTGATAAACCGGTAGTATATTATCCGCTGGACGCCTGGTTTATTAAAACCACAGCTTTGCGGGACAGAATGGTAGAGCTGAATAAAACCATCAACTGGAAACCGGAATCTACCGGCACCGGACGTTTTGGCAACTGGCTGGAGAATATGGTGGACTGGAACCTCAGCCGCAGCCGCTATTGGGGTACGCCTTTGCCCGTGTGGCGGTCGGAATATGACGAAGAGAAATGCATCGGTTCTATTGAAGAATTAAACGCAGAAATAAAAAAAGCCAGTGAAATTTTAGGTGGCGATATCAATAAAAATTACCTGCACGATGGTATATTGGACCTTCATAAGCCTTACGTAGATGAGGTAATATTGGTATCAGATACGGGCAAGCCCATGCGCCGGGAGCCGGACCTGATAGACGTATGGTTTGATAGTGGTGCTATGCCTTATGCGCAATGGCATTATCCATTTGAAAATAAAGAAACCTTTAAAAGAGAGTTTCCCGCTGATTTTATTTGCGAAGGGGTAGATCAAACCCGCGGCTGGTTTTATACCCTGCACGCATTAGCTGTGATGCTATTTGACAGTGTAGCCTATAAAAGCGTCGTATCCAACGGGTTAGTATTGGATAAGGCGGGTAATAAAATGAGTAAGCGCCTGGGTAATGTGGTAGATCCGTTTAAAACGATACAGGATTTTGGCGCCGATGCTACCCGCTGGTATTTAATTACGAATGCCTCTCCTTGGGATAACCTGAAGTTTGACCTTGACGGGATCAAAGAAGTACAGCGTAAATTCTTTGGCACTTTATATAATACCTACCAGTTTTTTGCCCTTTATGCCAATGTAGATGGTTTTACATTTAAAGAGGCCTGTATCCCGGTAAAGGAAAGACCGGAAATTGATCAATGGATTCTTTCTTCCCTGCATACCTTGATAAAAGGAGTAACTGCGGCCCTCGATGAATATGAACCTACGCAGGCTGGAAGGCTGATAGAGGATTTTGTGGATGAGCATTTAAGTAACTGGTACGTTCGTTTATGCCGTCGCCGCTTTTGGAAAGGCGATTATGAAACGGATAAAATAGCTGCTTACCAAACCTTATATGAATGTTTAGAAACGGTAGTACGGTTGATGGCGCCTATATCCCCTTTTTTTAGTGATGAAATTTTTATAGATTTAAACACTGTAACAGGCAGGCATAAAGAAGCTTCTGTACATCATATAGCTTATCCTGTTGCTGATGAATCATTGATAGATACGTTGCTGGAAGAACGAATGCAGCTGGCGCAGGATGCCTCTTCTTTAATATTGTCGCTTCGAAAAAAGGCCAGTATCAAAGTAAGGCAGCCTTTACAAAAAGTACTCATTCCGGTATTAAATTCGGAAATGCAGCAGCAACTGGAAAAGGTTCAGGACCTGATATTAAGTGAAGTAAATATAAAGGAGTTGGAGTATCTTACCGATACAGAAGGCTTTATTAAGAAAAAAATAAAACCCAATTTTCAGGCATTAGGTAAAAAGCTCGGCGCAAAGATGAAAGAGGTAACTACGGCTTTATCAAAATTTGGCCAGCACGATATTACCTTATTTGAAATAGAGGGCAGGTATAAATTGCCGGTAGCCGATGGCGATATTGTAGAGTTGGTATTGGGTGATGTGGAAATAGTGAGTGAAGATATCCCCGGCTGGACAGTAGCCAGTAAAGGACCGTTGACAGTAGCTTTGGATATTAATGTGACGCCTGATTTGGTACAGGAAGGAAATGCCAGGGAATTTGTAAATCGCATACAGAAAATACGCAAGGATAAAGGCTTTGATGTAACAGACCGGATAGAGGTGCAGATTAATGCTAATAATGGAATAAAAGACTCACTGGCTAAGTATAATAAGTATATTTGCGCGGAAATTCTGGCAGATACGCTAGAGTTAACACCTAATACTAACGAGGGCATTGAAATAGAAGTAAATGACAACTTACTAACTGTCAATGTTTTAAAAAAGGGGTAAACCATATGGTAACAAAAAAAGGGGTACAAAAAAAAGCTGCCAAGGCAGCCAAACCTGCAAAAAAAGCTCCGGCTGGAAAAACGGCTGAAATAAAAAAGAATGTTAAACCCGTTAATAAAAAGGCAGCTTCAAAAAGCCATGCTCCTGCTGTAAAGGCAGCGGCTAAAAAGGTGCAGCCCGCGGCCGTAAAAAAACATGTGGCGGCGGCAACTTCTAAAAAAAGTACAACACCTGCCAAATCGGCTGGTAAGTCGCCTTCGAAGCATACGCCTGAAAAAGAAGTAGAGCCAGTAAAGAAACCTGCCGTTGGGGCTGATACTCATCAGGAAGTAAAGCCTTCTATAAAGCCGTTAACTAAGCCCGCTTCTAAACCAGAAACCCCGAAATCCCAAAAAGTAGTTGTTCCGCATACGTCTACCTCCAAAACCGTGAAGTACGAACCCGACTTTACGAAGTCAGTTTTAGATGCCCCGTTACAAGATCAAAATGTACCCACCATGCGTTATTCCGATACCGAGTTAGGAGAATTTAGAGATTTGATAATGAAAAAGCTGGATACGGCTAAAAAAGAATTAGCTTATTTGCAAGGCTTAATTACCCGTAAAGATGAAAGTGGTGACCTCGATGAAGGACGCTATATGACGATGGAAGACGGCAGTATGAGTATGGAGCGGGAGCAACTGAGCCAAATGGCCAGCCGGCAAATACAGTTTATTGATCATTTGGAAAAGGCATTAATGCGCATCGAAAATAAAACTTATGGTATCTGCCGGGTTACGGGCAAGCTTATTGAAAAAGCCCGCTTGAGAGCTGTGCCACATGCCACCTTAAGCATGGAAGCCAAGCAAATGAGAAAGTAGCCGGTATGAATTATATTTAGGGCCCTGGAACTTTCCGGGGCTTTTCTGTTTAAAATAGTAAGATACCACATATGAATAAACCGGCAGAGCTAAAGTAATTGACCCGGGTTATTAATACAGCATTAAAAATAAATTTGAGTATTATACTCAAAACACGCTATCTAAACTTAATGTAAGTTTACAACCCGCAAGAAAACCCAGGAATGATAATACATTTTGAATACAATAAAGACCAGGTTATCCAGGCGTTGCGATACCACTTTTTAGCCAAGCCTGAAATACGTTTTATGATTATACTGGTCAATCTGTTTGCACTTGCTTCGGCGGTGTTGTATTATAGTAAAAAGGTGACGCCTTTTGCCTTGCTGTTAGGTTCTTCTTTATGGTTCTTTTTAATGATCAGTTTTTGGTTTATACTACCGGGAGTTGTTTACCGGCGGGCAGCTACCTTTAAAGATCATTTTACTATGAAGTTTGAGAACAGCGAATTTTCGGTGGGCAATGAAAGAGGTTCGCGTACATGGCCGTGGAGTGCTTTGAGCAGCTTTATAGAAAGCCCACAGTTCTTTTATTTATATTTTGACAGCCGTTCTTTTTTCCTAATTCCTAAAAATGGATTCGTTAATGACGATGATGTTTACCAGCTACGCCAACTGCTAAAAGAAAAAGTAAAGAAAAAGCGGTTATAAAGCTTTTTCCATTATAAAATGCGGGATAGTCAGTTCTACAAATTCATCACCTTTCTTTTTATAGCCTATCTTTTCATAAAAGCCAAGAGAGTTTTTACGGGCATGCATCACAATCTTTTTATAGCCCCTGTCGCGGGCCAGGTTTTCTGCAAACTGCATTAACACTCTGCCCAGTCCTTTACCCTGCAAAGGATTTAATACGGCCATCTGGCGCAATCTTACCGTTTGCGGGTCTTGCTCTACCAGCATACAGCAGCCCAGCATTTGGTCATCTTCATAAGCGGCAATCAGCAAATTGTGTTTTTCCTTTTCGAGTTCTTCCGGTGTAAACTTTAGCCCCAGGGGTTTTCGCAACACATCATCACGCAATTTGAGCATTTGCCGGTATTCTGCCGTTCCATAATCTATAATTTTTAAAGCCATTGCAATTGGGTTGAGAACTTTCAATTTACAAATATCTGATTACTCCGCCAATACTACATATTTCACAAAAAAATTTAAAGTAGGGCAGAAAGCGATAAAGCAAATTTGATTTAACTCAAAAACATATATTTTTGCAGCACTATAACCAAATTTTAACAACATGGCAGACATTGCAGCAAGAGTAAAAAAGATCATAGTGGACAAATTAGGAGTTGATGAATCAGAAGTAACAAATGAGGCTTCCTTTACCAATGATTTAGGAGCAGATTCTTTAGACACCGTTGAATTAATTATGGAATTTGAAAAGGAGTTTAATATCTCCATTCCGGATGAGCAGGCTGAAACGATCACTACTGTAGGGCAGGCCGTTTCTTATCTGGAAGAGCACGCTAAATAAACATTTCATTGTTCTGAAGAACCATTTGAAATGGTATAAAATGAGTATCCGCCTTTTGTCTGTAATATGTAATATGCAGCAAAGGCGGTTTATCTTACTTAAATCTATTAGCCTATATGCAATTAAAACGGGTTGTTGTAACCGGGATGGGAGCGCTTACTCCGTTAGGTAATTCTATAACAGAGTATTGGAATAATTTGCGGAATGGCGTAAGCGGTGCCGATTTTATTACCTTATTCGATGCTTCAAAATTTAAAACCCGTTTTGCCTGCGAGATCAAAAATTTTGATCCGGTTAGTTATCTGGATCGGAAAGAAGCCCGTAAACTGGATCGCTTTGCACAGGTAGCCCTGGTAGCCAGCGACCAGGCGGTGCTGGATGCCGGCATCACTGCAGAAACAGCAAACCCCGATAGGGTAGGCGTTGTTTTTGGAAGCGGTATAGGCGGGTTGATCACTTTTCAGGAAGAGGTGATGAACTTTGCCAAGGGAGACGGCACACCGAGGTTTAACCCCTTCTTTATCCCTAAGATGATATTGGATATTGCTGCAGGGCATATCTCCATGCGTCATGGATTTCGGGGTCCGAACTTTTCTGCGGTAAGCGCCTGTGCCTCCTCTACCAATGCTATGATGGAAGCTTTGAACCTGATACGGTTGGGCAAGTGCGATATTATTGTTACCGGCGGTTCTGAGTGTGTCATCAGCGAAGCCGGCATTGGCGGTTTTAACGCCATGAAAGCCATGAGCGAAAGAAATGACGATCCTAAAACAGCTTCAAGGCCTTATGATAAAGACCGAGACGGTTTTGTAATGGGCGAAGCTGCCGGCGTTCTTATTTTTGAAGAGTTGGAACATGCTTTAAAGCGCGGTGCAAAAATTTATTGTGAAGTAGCCGGCGCCGGCGCCACTGCCGATGCGCATCACCTTACAGCACCTCACCCAGAAGGGCTGGGCGCAAAAAACGTAATGATACAGGCATTGGATGACGCCGGTATGCAACCTTCGGATATTGACTATATTAACACGCATGGAACCTCTACTCCTTTGGGCGATGTTGCAGAGATAAAGGCCATACTGGATGTATTTGGCGAGCAGGCGTATCAACTAAATATCAGTTCTTCTAAATCGATGACCGGCCATTGCCTGGGCGCTGCGGGCGCTATAGAAGCTATTGCCTGTATCATGAGTGTGCAAAACGATATAGTGCCGCCTACTATTAATCATTTTACAGACGACCCAGAGCTGGATATGAAATTGAATTTTACGTTTGATAAAGCCCAGCACCGAACTGTAAATGCAGCTTTAAGCAATACATTCGGGTTTGGTGGTCATAATGCCTGCATCATCGTTAAGAAGTTTATGGCATA
>JAICHT010000164.1 GCA_025924755.1 Chitinophagaceae bacterium
AGTAAGGCTGGAGGAACGCTAATTTTGCTAATTCATAAAAACCTATTCCGTTATGCGCAACTTTACGACATACATTTAGCATCAGATTTAATTAAGGGATGGTTTAAGTACTAATTATGACTTCCATCACATAAGACGAAAAACTATGACAAAAAACAACTTACTAAGAATGGACAACGTCGGTATCGTTGTAGAATCTCTCGATAAAGCCATTTCTTTTTTCACGGAAATAGGTCTAAAGCTCGAAGGCCGGGCAACAATCGAAGGTGAATGGGCTGGTCGGGTTACCGGACTAGGCTCTCAGTGTGTAGAAATTGCGATGATGGTTACCCCGGATGGGCACAGCCGGCTTGAACTTTCACGATTTCTTACACCTTCAACCATTTCAGATCATCGTACAGCTCCTGTGAACGCTCTCGGCTACCTTCGCGTCATGTTCGCTGTTGAAGACATAGACGAGATGGTATCCCGACTCAGCAAGCATGGTGCGCAGCTCGTTGGCGAAGTAGTTCAGTACGAAAACTCATATCGCCTCTGCTACATTCGCGGAGTTGAAGGCATTCTTATTGGGCTGGCAGAACCACTCGGCAATAAATGAGTAGCGGAGAGTTTTCGCTACTAATATCGTTGACTAAAACTGCATCCAACAGGTGCATTTGCAATAGCATAGCTGACAGAAAAAATCTCGACCGCAAATAATCTATCATCTTTTGTTCCATCCGGCATTACGCTGGTCAACAATTGTAATTATCTTCAACGCCAGTTTTCAATTAAGCATTTGAAACAGGCTGACAGTCTGCTATTGCCATGGGTTCATAAATGCTTCAACGCTAGCGGTCATTGTAAAAAGACAGTAACAAACCATAAACAACAATAAAAAATAGAACCATATGAGAAAAGTAATTTCATTTATGCACATATCGCTTGACGGTTTTGTAGCAGGCCCGAACGGAGAAATGAACTGGATTAAAGTTGATGAAGAAATTTTTGATCATGTAGGTATGCGGATAGGTAAAACCGACACGGCATTATATGGGCGGGTAACTTATGAGATGATGGAAGGTTACTGGCCAACCGCAGGAGACGAGCCGGATGCGAGCAAGCACGACATTGACCATTCAAAGTGGTATAACAAAGCTCACAAAATTGTTTTATCCAAAACAATGAAAGGCGCCAATTTGCCTAACACAACAATTATCAGCGACAACCTTTCAGACAGGATTGCTGAAATAAAACAACAGGCAGGTAGCGAGATCCTGCTTTTTGGCAGCCCGACAGCAACACATGCCCTTATTCAACAGAATTTAATTGACGGCTACTGGCTATTTGTTAATCCTATTATTCTTGGACAAGGCATTCCATTGTTTGTAGACATCAAAGACAAAATAGACCTAAAACTATCGCCCACTACCAGACAATTTACTTGCGGGGTAACTGAACTGAATTACACAATGGACAGACAATAACAACGAACCGCTAACAAACATTTTTCAGCAATAGCAGGGTTGGGCGGAGTCGGAGGTGTGCATTTCCTATTGATGGCTCTTATTCTTATAAAAGTTTAGCAGGTAAATAGTTTACAAAAATGTGGTAAATGAGGTTTGTGTAACTGCTTAGGAAAAGCGCTGTAGCCATGTATTAAGAAGATTTCAAACCCTCAAAGTTTGAAGATAGCAGATAATATATTTTAATGAATAAAAGTTCTCTCATCTCCAAACCCCATTACCTGATATTGGATGGCTTGCGTGGTGTAGCAGCTATTGTGGTAGTGATATTTCACATTTTTGAAGCGCACTCTCGCGGCCCGCTGTATCAAATCATCAATCACGGTTACCTGGCTGTTGATTTTTTCTTTTTACTATCAGGTTTTGTAATTGGATACGCTTACGACGACAGGTGGGGAAAAATGACTATTGGAAATTTTTTTAAACGCCGATTGATAAGGCTTCAGCCTATGGTGGTGATGGGGAATATCATCGGCGCCATCTGCTTCTATTTTCAGCAATCGCCGGTATTATGGCCCGGTATGAGTACGGTGCCGGTATGGGAGATGCTGCTCATCATGCTTATTGGTTTTACTATGATTCCCATTCCTCCATCTATGGATATCCGTGGCTGGAATGAAACCTATCCCCTTAACGGACCGGCATGGAGTCTTTTTTTTGAATACATAGCCAATATTCTTTATGCACTTGGAGTTAGAAAATTTTCTAAAACCACACTAGGTATATTGGTATTTATTGCAGCCTGCGCATTGGTGCATTATACGGTTACAGGCCCTTCCGGGGATCTTATCGGCGGCTGGTCGCTCGAACCATTGCAATTGCGTATTGGCTTTACCCGGCTGATGTATCCATTTTTTGCAGGATTGTTGCTTTCCAGAACGGCAAAATTAATTCATATAAAACATGCGTTCTTTTGGTGCAGTTTGCTATTGGTAGCAGTTCTCTCCATACCAAGGTTAGGAGGTAGCGAACACCTTTGGATGAATGGACTTTACGAGTCATTAGTGATTATCTTTATCTTTCCGCTGATTGTGTTTTTGGGCGCCAGTGGCGATGTAAAAGGCAAGCTCTCTACCCGCATATGTAAATTCTTTGGCGATATTTCTTACCCAATATATATTACACACTATCCACTTATATACATGTATACTGCCTGGGTAGTTAACCATAAACTTTCCATCAAACAAGCGTTCCCCATTGCATTGCTGGTTTTAATATCAAGCGTGTTAATTGCCTATGCCTGCCTGAAGTGGTATGATGAACCCGTAAGACTATGGTTGAAAAAGAAACTATTACTCCACGATAAGTAATCTTTGTTTCTTAGCTATATCTCAGGCGTATTTACAATATGAAGAGGCTGAATAGACTCTTTCAAAAGCATACCATTGCACTGCATAATAAAGTTTGTATTTTTTAAGTTGTTTTGTATCTTTCATTTCAATTCCAATTACTACTCCTATCTAAGCAACCTAACTGTACTGGTTCGTACCGGTTTTTTAATAACTGCTATAATTAATCAATTACTAACATGAAACTTCTAAGCATTCCCCTCTGCACGTGCCTGGCTGTTTTTTCATTTTCTGC
Source organism: Chitinophagaceae bacterium (assembly GCA_025924755.1). Taxonomy (GTDB): domain Bacteria; phylum Bacteroidota; class Bacteroidia; order Chitinophagales; family Chitinophagaceae; genus Flavisolibacter. The sequence continues at coordinate 3,090 of JAICHT010000164.1, forward strand.
ACCCAAAGCACAAGGCCTTCTAAAAAAATTAAAGAACAAAGCTGAAACCGTAGCCGATAAGGTAGTGGACAAAAAAACGGACGATGCCATATATGGGCCCAACGGAAAGCCCAATACCACATCCGGATCAACCTCTTCTACGGGTACTTCCGGCGGCAAAAACCATCCTTCCAATAAAGGCGGTGAAGGATTAATTTCAACTCCTCCTGATGTAGACGGGAACCTTACTTCCGCAGAAACTTCTTTTAAGAATGGCAGTTATGGTGAAGCCCGCTACGCTGTACAACAGGCCATGCTAGGAGTGGAACTGCAAATAGGACAGAATATTTTAAAAGGATTGCCCGAAACAATAGCAGGACTTAAAAAAGATGCTTCTGCCGACCAGGTAGCCAGTACCGGCTGGGGCTGGGCCGGCTTAACCATCCACCGTGAGTATGGCGAAGGCGACAAACAATTTCGGTTTACTATAGCAAACAATGCAGTATGGCTGCAGGCCATCAACCTTTATTTTACCAATGCAGGTTATGCACAAAGCAATAACGGGCAGCAAAACTGGAAGCAAACTAAACTAAAGGGCTACCGGGCTATTATAGAATACGATGCCAGCAGCGGCTATAAATTAAGCGTACCCTTGGGCCAAACGTCTTTGCTGGTATATGAAGGTGTCAACTTTGCTACAGAGCAGGATATGATGAACGCCGCAGGAGAAATAAACATTGATGCCATCAAAAAAAGCCTTGGAGAAAAATAATCCTCTTTTCAAACTATTACTAATATGAAAAATATAAGTCTGTTTTTAATATGCTTCATTGCCTGCCTGGCTGTTGCCGCCCAGGATTTTAATAAAGACCTCGCCGTAGCAAGAACTGCTTATAAAAGCGGCAAATTGGACGATTCGCGATTCGCCATGGAGCAAATGATGCAGGAACTGGATATGATAACAGGTAAAGAAATTTTGAAGCTACTGCCCGATAAAATGCTGGATCAAAGCAGCAATAAAAGCAAAGATAACGTGACAGGGGCATCTGGCTTTGCCGGTGTAATTATTCACCGCGATTATGGTGCAGCCAACAAAAATGTAGCGCTGGATATTATTACAAACTCGCCACTGCTGGGAACGCTGAATGCTTTGCTGGCCGTGCCTTTTATAGCTAACAATGGCGATCAAAAGGTAATTAAGATCAATGGATATAAAGCATTGGTGCAAAAAGTAAATGGAGAAAACAATGCTGTAAATTACGAATTGCAATTACCGTTAACTACGTCATTGGTTACACTAAAAGCTCCGGGCTTTTCGCAGGATGATGTGATAAAAATGGCAAACACTTTGCCGGTATCCGACATCGTAAAAATTATTCAATAGGTAAATAATTGATTTACCATTTGCAACCTGCTTCTTAATGAAGAATCTCAATTTAGTGGTGCACTATACGGTTTTAGTGCTGGCGTAAATATTGATAATTTACATTTTTAAACTAAACGCATACTTTATGAAAAAGTTTATATATAGTATCAGTATTGCATTTGCTTTATCGGGCATATCAGGCTTGTATACAAAAGCAGCCGCTCAAACCACGGTTAAAACAGAAACAAAAACCGGATGGGACCATAAAAAGAAAGATGCAGCTATTGGTGCAGGAGCCGGTGCTGTAACCGGAGCTATTGTAAGTAAGCACAATCGCGGCTCAGGCGCGGTTATAGGCGGTGGTGCCGGCTACTTATATGGCAGGCATAAAGATAAAAAGCACCCACAATATAAAAAGACCGTGCATTAATATGAGATATAAACAATAGTAAAAAGTCTAAGCTGAAAAATAGCTTAGACTTTTTTACTATAAAATCTTCTTCAAAGAATTATCTGGATACTAGAAAGAACGACTACCTCCTACCCTATTAAAAAACTCGTTTTGTAGTTCCAGTGTTTTAGTATCGGCTTTGATAGCTTTTAAAGCTTTCCGTAAAGATTCAATTTCATAATCTGTAATAAATTTTCCCAACTCTTTTGTAGCTTTTGCTCCTTCGCCTGCATAATGATTTGGGAAAGCTGCATACCACCAAATAGCAGTATATACATCGGGCGGCAAGTTAAGCCGGCGTTGATTTGCACCTGATTCGTTGGTAGCACTATCCATTTTTACCAAATCGGGACGGTAATATAAAAGAGTAGAGGTTTCCGCTTCGCCGGCATGCTGGTCGCCTTGCCGATCCGACTTATGCAACTTGTTAAATTGCGCCTTGTAAGCGGAATCAGGTTCCGGTTCAAAAAAATAAACTGCATAGCTGCGGCGTCGTTCCAATTGTGTTTGGATAAAATAGCGAATCAGTTCGGGGTTACCTCCATGCCCGTTAATAATCACAATTCTTTTAAATCCGTTTCTTCCAATTTCTTCGCAGGTAGAATCCAGCAATTCCATTACTAACCGGCTTGGCAAAGCATACGTACCGGGCTGGTGCCTTGCTTCGTTTATCTGCCCATAAAAATAGTCGGGGAAAACCACTGCATATTCTTTCTTAGTTGCCCTCGCTGCCCATTCCCGCACATGGATCAGATCTGAGCCAATGGGTACATGAGGCCCGTGCTTTTCTAAAATACCGAAAGGCAAAATACAGGTTTGAGACGATTTCTCCATAGCTTTTGGCCAATCGCTTGCGGTAAGCTCGTCCCAACGGCTGGGAATATCCTGCGCTACAGCTGATAATGAAAACAATATAAAGAGTACTGCTAATTTCATATCACTTTAATTTATGGTTTTTGTTTGAAAAGCTTGTTCGTTGAAAGCTGAATATAGTAAAGTTTTTATCATCATCAATCCGGCTTCTACTACTAATTTTAAAATTGCTTTTGGTGAACTGTATAGGTAAGCACATTATACCAGGTGCTATTATTGCTAATATTAGCGGTAAGGCTGTTTCCTATCTTTGCAGAGCAGAGATATTTTAAAGATGATAAGAGCTTACAAATTAGACACCGGTGGAGATGGTCATTCGCATGTAACGAAAGGCTTTGTTTCAGAAAGTCTATTAACGGAAGTGGTATCCCTGCGATTTATGGAAACTCCGCCACATTCTTTTTATGACTGGCATACCGCACCCGTTTGTCAATATGTAATTTCTTTATCAGGTACCCTTCAATTTACTACCGGCTTAAACGAAGTTTTTATATTAAAACCCGGAGAGATATTGATTGCTATGGATACTACCGGCTTCGGGCATAAATGGCAATTAATAGACGATGAACCCTGGAAACGGGCCTATGTGGTGTTTAAGGAAAATACTCCTATCAATTTTACGACAGCTGAATAGGTTGATAGAAAATTTACAGGCACAATAGTATTACAACAGTACAAGTGAGTGACACAACAGCAGTTGAGGCTGGCAAAATAATTACCTTTTGGTATCAATCGCTTTTGTGTTGCAACAATAAAATTCCTGCTGCGATGCCCGCCACCATTAAAGCCCGCTTTACTAATTTCTTTCGCTGATCCTGGTCTGCCTGCGAGTTCCAGCCGCCGTAAATGCTGGTTCCATAATCAACCGGGGCAAATAAATTTCCGTCGGTTACCGGCAGCGAAGGTGCTGATTTAAAATAGGTTTCCATAACACCGGCCGTAATACTGCGGCTGAGTTTAGGAAATACAGAATACACCAGTTTTAATATAGTGGCTACACTACCTACCGTAACCTCGTTTTTAGGATATTGGGCTAAATTAACGACTGCTTTTGCTACACGTTGAGGATCATAAACAGGAGGTGCCGGCTTTACATACTTGCCGGTAAAATTAGCCGCATGCTGCATACCGGGTGTGTCTAAAAATGCAGGAAACACATTACATACATGAATGTGCGGCCATTGGTGCAGCTCGCCACGCAATGCTTCGGAAAAGCCTCGCAGCCCAAACTTGCTGGCCGAATAACCCACCGCATAAGGTGTGGGAAACCATCCACCTACGGAGATGTTATTAATCAATATGCCATATTGCTGTTGTTTAAAATAAGGCAAAACCGCATGAGCGCCGTGCAGGTAGCCCATTAAATTGGTTCTTATTACCTGGTCGTGCACGGCAATGGGTGTTCGTGCAAATTCGCCAGCTGCAAGCACCCCAGCATTGTTTACCCATACATCTATCCTGCCACCAAAGCTGGCAGCCGCCTGGGCTAATTCTTTTACTTCTCCGGCATTGGTGACATCGGTTTTTACAGCAATTGCTTTTGCCTGGTATGCTTCACATTCTGCCACCACCTCTGCCAGGGCTTCTGCGCTGCGGGCAGCTAATACTAAATTGGTTTTATAACGGGCAAACTCTAATGCGATAGCACGACCCGCGCCACTTGATGCGCCGGTGATGACTATCGTTTTTCTTTGCAAAGGTTGTGTATGGGTGCTTTTGGCTGGCTGGGTCATAGTATCAGTATTAATAGATTATTTGATAGGATATCCTATAACATTTTCATGCCCGGTATTTTTCTACAAATCCACAATATCATTTTCAAAATGGTTTAAACTATAGCGTAATGATGATATATCCAGTCATAATAACAAAATGCAGGTTTTACAACCACATGCCCATAACTTTTTATGGCATAATATTTTGAATAAAATAGTTAAATACCTCATATGGACAAGCAGCAGGATGATACCATCAGCAATGCAGAAAGTGTAAAGCCTTCTTCTGCAGCACCTTCTTCCTTAATAGGCTCAGAATATACGGTAGAAGAACGGGATACCATTCCTGAAATAGAACGTAAAGTAGGCGTATCGTGGAAGG
>JAICHT010000165.1 GCA_025924755.1 Chitinophagaceae bacterium
AAGGACGAGCATAATACGGTTTCTCATAAAAAAATAAAGCAGGCGCATGGATTAAAGACTTATTCATGGGCTATGAAAACCGGCAATTTATGTTTTCCAATTACATCATATACAAAGCTCTTTTTAAAAAACTGGGAAAATTCTGAACGACTGAAAGAACCACTTACTACAAAACTGGCTTTGTTGTTATTTAACCACGCAGTAAAGGAGTCCGCATTACCATGCAAAGTTAAAAAGCTGATATTTTTAAAATGGCTGGATGCAAGTTCTTTAATACTTTCCTTGCCTGGAAAATCGTTTCGGGCTTCTGTTCCGTACACTAAAGTAGTTTTCAGGTGGCACAATTCGGGAAACAAATACATAAACTGTTTAATAGCATATACGGAAGACCTGCTTCCATCGTAAGCCAGAATAATATGATTGGGAAATTCAAAATGCTCAGGCACTATAACCACCGGGCATTCAGAACCATGCAAGGCATCTTTTAAAGTAGGATTTGATATGCCGGTACCTAAGTATTCATAAAACTTCTCACTGCCAATTATAAGCAAATCTGCAAAGCGGCTTTCCTTTTTCAAAGCGGGATAAGTGACCAAATCGGAATCGTCATGAATTGTACAGGCCATTTTATTATTAGCACACTGCGTCTTAAACCATTCTATATTATTACCCCCTGCATCTTCCTCATTATCTTCAATTGGCATAACCACTAATCCCGATTGCAAGTCTGTAAAACGCCAGGCACTTGCCAGATCTAACTGTGGCAGGAAAACACCCGTTAATACAATAGGACTTAAATTGTTTAACCTGCTGGCAAAATTAAAAGCACCTTCAGAAACGTGTGTTCCGTTAAATGCTATAAGTATCTTTTTCATAACTAATCTAATTATGTGTGTAACGTTTAGAGTTGAGTAGTACCGAGCCAAACCGCTTCTCCTTTTTGGGTGCTTACATATAACACTACCTCACCTGATATAATATACTAAGCAGAAACAATTCAGTTATTGGCACTTTTCATGAAGTCCATAATTTTATTGATCTCTGTTTTAGAAATGTTAGCTCTTACCTGCATATGGGTGCCTACAATATCCCAGTTGGCATCACTGAATTCGCCAGGCCCCGGTGCATTATGGCAACGGTTGCAGTTCTCCGCCCATAACTGGGCACCTGATTTTGATGCCGCATTTTTAGAAACATAACAGCCGCTCATTGATACAATACTAATAACAGTCACGAGGATAAGCATTATCATAATGAAAATCTTTTTCATAACTTTTGATTTAAAATTTAGAAGCCAAAAACTACTTGTGCATAAACAGTATGGGGAGTATCCTCTCGTTGCTGATAGGAAACTTTTATCAGGCTATTCCAGTTCAACCAATAGTCCAGCGCATATTCAGTAGAAGTGATATTACTGCCACCCCAAGGAGCATCTACAGGCCGTTTAAAATAAGAATACCGCCCGGCCAGCTCCAGCTTATTAAAGAATTTATTCGTTACCAAAGTGGGTCGTATGCTGGCAGAAGCATAATAGCAGTAAGGTGAATTAGGAAAGCTGTATTCAAGGCCATCGCTTTTTAAATATACCGCAGTTTTGCCTACCTTTTGATGCCTGTACTCTCCATTAATTCTTATGGTGCTTTTAATGGGATCGATAGTGGTATAATAGTTTGCATCAACAGCCTGCATATCCAAACTTACATTCTCATTTGGCGTTCCCAGATCGCCTGTTTTGGATTTGTGCTGTATAGAAAATCCTACTTCCAGGCTTGCGTTGGAAAGGGGTAGTAAAGCCACCCTTCCGCCATAAGCCTTACCGTTATTATTTGCTCGGTAAGCTTCATATTCAAACTGACCTGCATTGGCTGAATCTGTTAATAACTGTGGCCCGTTTACTACATACAGATCATATAACAACTTCATATCGCCAAAAGGTAAAGAGCCTATAGCTCCCACGCCTGTTTCTACCGAAGCCCCAATTCCACCGTCTCCAAAGCCCGCCGGATCAGAAGCAAAACGATTTAAAAAACCTTCTGCAAACCGGCCGCGGTAAGTTCCAAACTTTGGCAGAAACCGTCCCGCATGTAAAATAAGATATCGGTTTACTATATAACACATATTAGCATACTCCAGCCCAAGGTCCACCTCTCCTCCCCCGGTTTCAATTTCCATTTCAGATTCCACAAAAAGCTTATCAGATATCTTCCAAAGAAAAATGGGTTTGAAATTTACATCGCCAAAGCTTTTTTGCTCATTGTTAGAAGTATACGTTACATCTGCGTTTCCGTAAACAACAAACTTATTTTGACCCGATGCTTTGGGTAGTAATTGTGCCTGTAATAAATCTCCTGCCAGAAAAGTAAGAGATAGCATAAGCAGTATCTTTTTCATATTGTTACTTTTTAGGATTTTTAGCGAGTGTTCTAATATAGTTCACCAGCTCCCAGCGCTGATTATCGGTAAGAGCCAGTTTGTATTCTGGCATTGGATTATGGCCTTCACTTATTTTCCAAAATAGAGAACCGTCGGTTTCTTTTTGAACAATATCAGAGGAATGATCGGCTGGTTTTGGATTTAATGCCGCAGCTGCAGGCCCATCTCCGCGGCCTTTGCTTCCATGGCAAGGCGCACAATTTGCCGTGTATAATTGCTTGCCTTCCTTTAATACCGTGGTATTACCAGCATATGGATTTTTTAAATTGTCCGCTTCTTTCGGTGCATTCCATTTTGGTTGAGCCTGTAAACTTTGTGTTGCAATAAGAGCCAATAATAAAATAAGCAAGGTTGCCCTTTTCTTGTGAGACTTTTTCATTGTAGATAAATTGTATATTAAAGCTATTATGCAATGAGTGGCAATGAAATGATAGTCATCATAGAAGATATTGATGCTTATCATTAAGTACACATCTTTATAGAAGAAAACATTTATCAAATCAGACGTTTGCATCAGCCCTCTTTTATTTTCCCGTTTAATCCTAGAAAAAGAGTGACCACGATATTGTTCAACCTAAATAATCAGAATCGGTAAAGTGCTTTGATTAAACAGGGTATAAACATTTCAGCATTTGATTCGAACAATGCCAGGTTGATTAATCAATTAAAAATCTAGTCCTGGTATGGGCACACGAAAAGTGATTAGAATTTTTTCGTTGTAATGGATAGTTGCTTATAAGAAGATGGTAACATTAAAGTCACTTCAAAGAAACTTTATTAAATATATTTTTACAAGTGACATTGATAATTTTATTAGGTGTGAGCAATAAATAATGGTAACTTATGTTCTGCAATTACTTCAGCTACAAAACTTTTTCTAAAGAATTGAGACAGCATCGTACGTCCAAAAGAACCACTGATCAGAATAGCATTTTTCTCTTCATCCAACCAGGATGTCAAGTATTTCTTCGGATTGATATTTAATTTTAAAAGGCTCAGGTTTGTATAATGTTGACCGACCAATTCTTCTATATAATTTTCATCAGGCATTTTCTCGACTCCCGCTTCTCTAAAAAAAATCAACAGTGTTTCATTATCACATAATTCCGGTAATAAATAGGCAAATTGTTTAATTGCATGAACGGAAGACGCGCTGCCATCATACAATAAAATATTTCGTTGTGGAAAATGGAATGTTTCCGGCACCACCACCACGGGGCATTCTGCAGTGTGAAACACGTCCTTCATATGATTGTTTAAGTCTTCTTCATTCAAGCTTTCATAAAACTTTTCACTGCTAATAATAAGCAAATCAGCAAATCGTGTTTCATCAATAAGTTCCGGAAGCACAATCCCTCCCAGGTCTCTATGTACACCATATTTTAAGTTGTTGTTTTGACAAAACATCTTAAAACGTTCCACGTTTTGCCCTGCCTCATCATCAGGTACTTCTTCTAATATAGGTATGGCAGGCACTACAAGCGTGTTCATATCACTCCACAGGTACGAATATTTTGTTTGAGGAATATAAACACCTGTTACTAATATTGGCTGCATCTTGTTAAGCTGGACGGCAAAGTTTAAAGCACTATCAGGAAAGTAACTGCCATTAAAAGTGATAATTACTATTTTCATTATAGAAGAGTTTAGATGTTTGTAAATAAGCTACTCACCTAAGTAAGATAGCATACTAAAAGAACCACATAAATGATCCTGGAAAGCCCAGTCACTGATTTTGGTTGGCATTATATTACCTGCTTTCCCTTTTTTAATTTTTATAGCCAATTTATGGTTACCATCGTTTTATCGTTGCCAAAGAATACAGGCAAATTCTAAAGGAAAAGAAACATTTTTATTTTGAGGCAAGAGGCGGGGTGTATAATCTGCCGAAGGCCTATCAGCAGGTATGATAATATTGAAAATTGCCGCGCAGGTATCAGGAGGTGATTGCTCCAAAAACTTCATCTCGTATTTTTCAGGCTCCCCACCTTTCAATCCATTTGCATATAATTCTACTCTTATTTCATCCGGGTGAAAACCATTTAGATAAACCTGAATACTAAAACAATGTTGATTATTACCGGACGCCACTGTCATATCACCAAATCGTATCTTACTCCATTTCTTTTCAAAATTTTGCTTCCAGTTTACAAACTGTATAGCTAATTCGCTTTTGTTTGCAGCCCGGTTAAGGTAGGCATTGGCTGCCGGCAAATAATAAGATTCTGTATATTCCCGAACTGAACGGTTGGCAGAAAAGCGGGGTGTGAGCCGGGCCATACTCTCTCTCATACGGTTCACCCAGGCTACCGGAATGCCTTTTTCATCACAAGAATAAAATTCAGGAATAATTTCCTGTTCCAATAAGTTATAAAGTTGTTCTGCATCGCTGGCATCCCGGTTGTTATCCTTGTTATGATTCTCCTGGTTACCCAAGGCCCAGCCAATATCTGGAGCGTAGGCTTCATCCCACCAGCCATCGAGTACTGATACATTAATGCCGCCGTTGACCAAAACCTTCATACCGCTGGTGCCACAGGCTTCCCAGGGCCGGAGGGGTGTATTAATCCAGACATCTACACCCTGAACCATATGCTCGGTCAATATCATATCATAATCGCTCAGGAAGATCACATGATTAGTAAGCTCCCATTGATTAATTAATTGTATCCATTCTTTTACCATAGCCTGTCCAGCATCATCTCCCGGAGGAGCTTTTCCGGCAAGAATAAGTTGGACCGGTCTTTTGGCATCCGTCAATATGCGATGCAACCGTTCCGGATTATGTAACAACAGGTTGGGCCTTTTATAAGCTACAAATCGTCGGGCAAAGCCCAGGGTCAGCACTTTTGGATCAAACAAATGTTTTGCTTCTTCTATAGTTTTTAATGGCATACCACTCATAGCCAGTTGCCGGGAGTAACGCTTACGGATATACGCAATAAAGGTTTCCTGAGTAGCCAGGCGCAACTGCCATAATTTTTCATTTGATATCAATCGGATATGCTGCTCCATGTTTTCCAAAGTACCCAGCCAACGGTCTTTTCCACAAGCTTCTGTCCAAAGCTTATCCGCTTCCGGCGAATCCCAGGTAGGCATATGAACCCCATTAGTTACATGGCTAACCGGTATTTCTTCTAAAGGCCACTTAGGGAAAAGGGAGCTAAAAAGCTGCCGGCTGACGCTGCCATGCAATTTGCTTACACCGTTGATATGTCCACTTCCCCTGATAGCCAGGTAAGAAGTATTGAAGCCTTCCATTGCATCATCCGCATTCTGCCTGCCCAAAGCAAGTAAATCGTGCAGTGAAATGCGAAGCCTATCCTTTGCATACTTCTCTAAATATTGTTTGATGATATCCGGTGCAAAACAATCAAAACCTACTCCTACTGCCGTATGGGTAGTAAAAATATTTCCACCGCGGATAACTTGTAATGCCACTTCAAATGACTGGTCGTTTTCTTCCATAAAATCTGCTGCTCTTTCTAAAACTACAAAGGCTGAGTGGCCCTCATTTAAATGGCAGACTTCTGGCTTAAGACCTAATGCTTTTAACAACTTCCAGCCACCAATTCCTAACACTAATTCCTGCAACAAACGCAGTTCAGCCCCAGCGCCATATAACTCACTGGTGATTCCTCTATGTACAGGAAAGTTTGCCATATCGTTACTATCCAGCAGCAATAGTGTAACCCGGCCAACCTGAACTTTCCAGCTACGCAGCCATACCGAATAACCAGGTAATTTTATTTCTATACGCAGCCATTCTCCATTGGGAAAACGCAAGGGTGTAACGGGCAACTGACCCGGGTCATTATATGGAAAGAAGTTCTGCTGAGAACCATCCCGGTTAATAACCTGCCGCGAATATCCTTGCTGGTAAAGCAACCCAATTCCTATTATCGGAATGCCTAAATCACTTGCAGATTTAAGATGATCACCGGCCACATTTCCTAAGCCACCTGAATAAATGGGCAAGGCATCACTCAACATAAACTCCATACTAAAAAAAGCAACATTGGTGAGAGGTGTATTTGGATAAGCTTTCTGAAACCATGCAGGCGAAAGAGCAGCCTGTCGCTTATCCTGGATAAATTCGTCAATACTTTGCCTTACGGACTCGTCTTCCAGTACTCCCATTATTTTATCCTGGGAAACGGTTTGTAAAATCACTAACGGGTTATGGGTAAGCTCCCATAATAATGGGTCTAACTTCTTCCAGATTTCATCCGTAGCATGGCTCCATGACCAGTGCATATCATGCGCTATTTCGTGTAATGCCTCAATGAAATCAATATTTTTTTGAGAAGAATAATCATCCATAGATTGATTTTTTACCAACATTCTTTTAGTCGTCTTACATTGATATACCAGCATTGAAATATTACTTGTGACGTGCTTTTTCATTCCACCTGAAAAATACAATTTTCAGCAAGTCGGCAGTAATTGTATAAATCACCAGAATAAGTGCAATAGCAATGATTTGTTGCATATGTGCAATAGAGAACCCTAATAAAATAGCAAAGGGAGAAAGGGGCAAATACACAGTAATTCCTATAGCAATCAATCCCGTAGCCAATAACAGTTTTCCGGGCTTGCTGTAAATGATGGATTTATGCGTTCGAATAACAAAAAGAATTAGTATTTCTGTAATAGCCGATTCTAAAAACCACCCGGTTTGAAAAGGCGAACCTGACAAATGGAAGTAATTATACAACAGGTAAAAAGTTGCAAAATCAAACAAAGAACTATGCAAGCCAAATACTACCATAAAATCACGGATCATCTTCATGTCCCACTTCCTGGGTTTAACTAATTGGTTTTCTTCTACATTATCAGATGCTATCGTTAAAAAAGGAAAATCGGTTATCAGGTTCGTTAATAGAATTTGCTTAGGCAGCATCGGCAAAAAAGGTAGCAGCAGCGATGCTCCTGCCATACTAAACATATTACCAAAAGTGGCTCCTGTGGTAATAAAAATATATTTCATGGAATTAGCAAATGATTTGCGACCCTCAACGATACCGTCTGCTAATACTGACAGGTCTTTATCCATCAATACAAAATCTGCAGCTTCCTTGGCTACATCTGCTGCGTTGCTTGTAGAGATGCCTATATCTGCCGCATTGATAGCAGCCACATCATTGATGCCATCGCCAATGTAAGCAACCGCCACCTTACTTTTTTGCAACGCTTTTACCACCCGTTCTTTTTGGTGGGGTTCTATCTCGGCAAAAATATTGGTCTTTAAAGCCCGTACAATCAATGCTTCTGGAGATAAATCGTTCAATTCATCTCCTGTTATAATCAAAGGTTTTTTAAAACCAATCTTTTGAGCTACATGAGCAGCAGCAAAGCGATTATCGCCGGTAATAA
>JAICHT010000166.1 GCA_025924755.1 Chitinophagaceae bacterium
TATAATGGATTTTACAATTTTAAAACAGAAGTTATTTATCTACTAAACACCTTAGTCCGTTACAATGGAATTGAGTACTTCCCGCTTAAGCGATTCGGCAAATACCAGTCCCTCCGTGATACTCTCCGACTTTTTGTAGCAATAAGAAGCTCCCAACGACCGGAGTTTATTGCATAAGTCATCGGTCATACCGGTAGAGTAAACAGCAACGGGTATGTGCTGATAAGTTGTATTTTTCTTTAAACGCCTAAGCGCTTCTTCGCCCGTCATACGGGGCATATTATAGTCTAATAATATCAAAGAAGGATAAGTGGATGTATCCTTCAGGCTTTCTAAATACCGAATCATCCCTTCCCCCGAATCCATTAGTTTTATATGGTCGTTCCATTGAATTTCGCGAAAAGAAAGATTAATGATATAGCGGTCATCTTCATCATCGTCTACAATGAGAATGTGGTTGTTAAATACTTGCTTCATGGTGGTGTAATTAATTAATTTTTTAATTACAATTATTACTCATGCTGCCGGCTTGTAAAGCAACAGGCAATAATTTAGGGAGGATTAAAAAAGTACAATTACAACTTACAAAATCTTTTTATAAATTAAAATAGCTGTTGAGTAAATTAATTATAAAATAATATTGATATTTACAATAATACGTAAGTTTACTATTGAAGCTGATCGTATATCTTCTATAAAGAAAGTTGCAGTTTTTCACGCAACTGTTTCTTCACTCTTTTTTATTAGCCAATGAATAGTATGCTAGTAATTTCAACTTATCATTTTCAGAAGATAATTGATAGTTTTTTTTCCGGCCCTTGTTTTCTTTATAAACCATTGAAAAAGCAAAATGCCAACCACTGCACAACTGATGCCCAATAACACATCCAGTATATAATGATGACCGCTATACACGGCAGCAAACCAAATTCCAAGCATGATTAACGCAAATAGTATATTAAAGCTCTTCATGCCCGCTTTGATACCAAAATAAAGTACAATAAGCATATAGGCGGCGTGCAAAGAAGGAATAGCAGCAAACACATTAGAGCTTTTGCTGTAGATACTTTTAAAAATGGGTACATGTACCAAGGAATCAAACCTGGCCATACCGGCAGTATTGCCCGGCGTAGCGGCGTGAAATATAAAACCATATTGCTGCACATACCAGGGCGGTGCTGCCGGGTACAAGTAATATCCTAAAAAGCCAATAAGATTTACCAATAAAAAGGTAAGTGAAAAATAAATGTAGTAGCGTTTGTTTTTAAAAAAAAGAATAATGGCAAACAGTAAGGGAACCGGCACCCAGCACAAATAAGACATGCCTGCTATAACATCATCTACGGGGGTATGGTGCATGGCAAAGTACTCATTGGGAGTAACTATGGTATGCTGATAAGGTATTCCGAACCAGGCTTTCTCTAAATGGTAAACCGACGCAATATGTACCGTATTATACCTGTAATTGGGAAAGGCTTTCATATAGTCGAAAATGATCCAGTAGATGATAAAAACAGAAAAGCCGGCAATAAACTTACGGGTGCCACTGCTGGCAAAATATAATACGTTGAAGAAGGCTATCAATAATAATTGATCGGTTTTAAAACCCACCAACAGAGAAGAAACCATTAAATAGAAAATGGATATCAGAAGTGCAAACCTTATGCTCTTAAAATCATATAGCTTTCTTTTTGCTACCGGTTTATCATTTTTAATATGCGCTCTTATCTGAAGTTTTTTTTCTGTATTGAACATAAGCTGCTGATCGGCTTCTCAAAAAAATATGGCTTTAATTTTTTGTGCGTATTGATTACGGCTGTCTGTTAACGGAAAGCGTTTCGCTGATGCATTTCTGATAGCAGGAAAAACACTAGTACCAGCAGCACGCATGGCAATATTCACCAACAGGTGCCAACATCCATAAAAGCAATACGGCTACTAAGGTACTTTTTTGCTGCTTGTCTTTTTTCTCCAGTGCGGCTTTGGCATCTAAAAGCCTGCGTATAGCCGTTATATTGGTTAATATGGCTAATACAGTAATAGGTATGGTAAAAACAGACATGGTTTCAAAAACATGAAAAGGAATTCCTTTTATATAAAGCTTATAATCGCCCCCGATATAATGTGCTGTAATACCGCATGCTAAAGCGCTGACGCCAATGAGTACTACTCTTTCAGGCCGCTGCATCAGCCCTCCTTTGCATTGTATTCCTAAGCCCTCAGCCCGTGCCCTGGTATAGCTTACCATCATAGAACCGATAAGGCCTATAAAAGCAAATAAGGAACTTAATAAATAGTGATGCGCCACCAGGTAATAGCAGATGCCTAAAAACAAAAACAGTTCGCTGTAGCGATCCAGTACCGAATCGAACAAAGCGCCAAAGGACGAACTCATTTTTCCCACGCGGGCCACCTGCCCATCAAGCATATCAAACAAGCCGGCAAACAGCACCAGCGCACCTGCCCAGCCTATATACGACAAATCGCCACGATTGCCCTCTTCTCCGCCTACTACAAAAATAACTGCTACGCCAATGTTTAGTATAAAGCCTGTCAGCGTAACTGTATTTGGTGTAAACCCGATTTTTACCAGCAATTTTACAAACGGGTCAATGATAGTATAAATAACGGATTGCAATTTGTCTCTAAGAGCAGTGTCAGGCATGTATCTATTCTGTTTTTCTGATGGCAAGTTAAAAGTTAAAACCCACTCTGGCGCGGATACCCCATTTAGGAATATCAGGATGGTTAAGGTAAGTGAATCTTTTAACCAAATCAACCCGTACTAATTTAAATATATTTCCCACACCTACACTTCCTTCTATATACGGGGTTTTGTTTAACGAAAATGTAGTGGGCATTCCATTTACATCGGTAGGAAATTGGTATAAGGATGGGTGCTTGTTTGGATCATTTTCGCTTCGAAGCCCACCATATAATACTTTTGCCGCTACATATTCCCGAAGGTTCAGTTTTTTTATTAACGGGATACGGTTGAATATAAAGCCATTAAAATTCTGATCAATATTGATAGCTGCATAATGGTCGGTTACAAACTCCAGAAAGTTCATGAGGTTGTAAGAATAGATCTGGTAGGCATAGGTTTGATTGGCCCGGGGGATGGTTAACAGCGGGTAAGGCAACTGGCCTAAAATATACCCGCCTTCCAGCAATACATCACTATAACCAAACTGCGATAAATACACCCTTTTTTCTACGGCTACATTCAGATTTTTATAGTTGTATTCTCCATTTGCCAATCCTTTAATGCCTTGCACATAGCGAAAGTGAAAGATGGGATATTTATTGATAATGGAAATGCGATATACTTTACCCTGGTAAAACTGCTCGTGCGGTGCCCAACGCAAAGCCAATGATAGCTCGGAAGTGGTGAGATTAGTGACATTAACGGGGTTGCTATCCTGCTGTTTGGTATAGGTAATGCTTCCGGCCGGCTCCTGCGACCAGTTTTTAAAACCAAGCGTATAGGAAAAATTATTCGAAAACTCGTGTACGTAGTCCAGCTTATATATCCTGTTATATAACCATTTGGTATTGTCGCCTCTTTTGAAGGACAGTAGTACATTATCTTCTTGCACAAACTGCGACTCCTGCCCCGGAATATCGGTATCATATTGTGCACTGGCCCGTATGTAGTTGAGCGGAAACTGGTAGATGGATTTGTTGTTTAACGAATAGGTAATTCCCAGATAACCCTTCCATCGTTCATCTTTAAAACCATAGGCCGCATAGGTTTCAAAATAAATACGCTTGCTAAGCTGGGGCGTAGTACGGCCTCCGAAGCGCAGCTTAAGTCCTTCTATAGGGTTAAAGCCATAAAATGCAGCGGCCGGGCCGGTTTCAAATTTTCCAAACGATTTATACCCCGCCAATAAAAAGCTGCTGATATTCATAAACCGCTTAAAAGAAGGCATGCTTCGCAGGCTGTCGATGTTCTTATATACTTTAGATTCGGCAGTACTTAACGAATCAAAACGGTGCGTAACCCAAAAGCTATCCTGGTGCTGGCCGGCATCTACCAGCGTTACCTGGGGCGGCCCTTCGTAAAAGCTGCTTTCGTGCGGCTGATTGATTTTGTAGTTTTTAAAGCTCACGCTTCGCTCTCCAAATACGCCATTGTCTTTCCCTTTTGTAATGCCGGCTTCAGCCATTACATCGCTTTTTACCAGGTGGTATCGCGTATCCACATCATTTTTTTCAAACTCCTGGTTTACGTGCAGGTCCCGTATCCAGTTTAAATTAATATCGCGGCTTACAAACATGTTTATTTTCTGTACTGCATAATTGCTGTCCAACGTTATATACATATCGCCTCTAAACAAAAAAGCATTGGTATTGCGTGGAGTAAAATACATTTTTATCAGTTTGCTGCCTGATGCATCAGTAATAGTATCGCGTATGTAAAAAAAGTAAAAGGTAGGAGCCAAATCAGCAATCGGGCTAAGAAACAGGTTGGTAAATACCGGGATGTCATTTTGATAGATATCTACATTTTCATACAAGCGGTTTAAATACGTGCTCAATCCCTTGCTATCCACCAGGTCGCCAAAATTTACTTTTTTATCACCAATGATTACGGTTTTTGTTTTTTCGGGATTTTTGCGATAGTAATTATTGGAAAATTTTTCTTCCAGGTATACCGGCACTAACGACTTACCGGGCACTTTGCTGGTATCAGCATTTTGAAACAGGAAGCTGTATCTTTTTAAAAAGCGGCTATTGGTAATTTTTGGAGAAAGTTTGCTGAGTGATAACTGCAATTTTTCGTACTGCTCATATTGCACGTAATCATAGCTCTGGGGCCGGTTTTTATCTTTATTGGCTATCACCCTGCGTATCAGTTCTACCGCCGGGTTGTCCTTATTTCGATATTTTACTTTGGTTTTTGTATTAACGGTGACATTTTTTAAACTGCCGCTGTTGGGCTGTAAAAAAATGACCACTTCTTTATTGCTCCCGGGGTTTACGTTTACGGTCTGGCTGGTATAGCCAATGGAGGATATTACCAATTGTTTAAACGGCTGATCTGCTTCTACTAAAAAATGGCCGGTGGAATCGGTAGTAATGCCTTTGCCATTTTTTATGTACACACTTACATACGGCAAGGGTTGTTTGGTATCTGCATCTTTTACTATACCATTCACAGATGCTGTTTGGCCGATGCTGTTTAAACTAAATATTATAAAAAGGAAGAAATAGCCGCTATGCCTAATTTTTTCTACTATTATGCGCATCTTTTTTTAATTATTTAAATACAAACTTTTTCTGCAGCACATAATTGTAGCTTATTCCAACCAATAACGATATGAATACTTTAGATAGTATATAATTTACGCTCCCATAATGTGTTACTAAAAAAGCACCGCAGGTAGTTAGTAAAAGACTACCTGTCCATACAATAATGTATCTAACAGCCTGCACCGGTGCATTGTTCTCTTTAGAGTCAAATACCCATACGCGGCCCATGGAAAAGTTTACAATTCCGCCCAAAACCGTACCGGTAATATAGGCCGAAAAGTACCATACGTGCAAAGCCTCCACACATAATAAGGTGATCAGGAAATCGACAATGGAAGCGGATAAAGAAGCAGCTTGTGCTTTTAAAAATGTAAACATATTACCAAAGATTGCTTCTTGCAATAAACTGCACCAGCAGGTTACTGCAAATACCAGCAAGCAGATCGTCAGTCATTACCCCCCAGCCGGAAGGTAGGTTTTCTGATTTACGAATGATTAGTGGCTTGGTAATATCAAAAAGCCGGAAAAATATAAACGCTAATGGATAATACACATAACTAACCGGTAGTAAAAACAAGCTGGCAAATATACCTAATATTTCATCAATAACAACCTGCCTGTGGTCTTTGCCCCACTCCTGCTCTACTACCGAAGCCGACCACACGCCGATTATAAATACACCTGCTATGATGCAAAGACTGGCCCATACTGCTAAGCCCTGCTTTTGCAAACCATACCATATAACGCCATACACCAATGCAGCTACAGTGCCTGCACCTTTACCATTATTTATATACCCAATACCTATACCCGTAGCAACTAACCTGGCTAATTTCATTACAGGGTTTCAATAAGCTCCTGGTAATAGTCCAGCCCCAGGTGGGTTATCAGGTCTTCACCCATAATATGCCGTAAAGTGTTTTGCAATTTTATGAGCTGCTTAAAGATGTCGTGCTCAGGCCGCAGGCCGGGTGCGGTTTGTGGCGATTTAAAATAAAAGGACAACCACTCCTGTATACCCGACATATTGGCTCTTTTTGCCAGATCCATAAACAAGGCTAAATCCAATACGATAGGGGCAGCCAAAATAGAATCGCGGCACAGAAAGTTGATCTTTATCTGCATCGAATATCCCATCCAGCCGAAGATGTCAATGTTATCCCAGCTTTCTTTATTATCACCATGTGGCGGGTAATAATTGATCCGCACTTTATGATAGAGTTCACTGTAAAGTTCGGGGTTAATATCCGGCTGCAAAATATCTTCCAGTACGCTCAGCTTTGATACTTCTTTTGTTTTGAAATTATCCGGATGGTCTAACACATATCCATCGCGATTGCCTAGAATATTGGTAGAAAACCAGCCTCTTATGCCCAAAGCACGAGCCTGCAAGCCCGGAGCTAATATGGTTTTCATAAGAGTTTGGCCGGTTTTAAAATCTTTACCACTTATAGGCGTGCCGGTTTCTTTAGCCAGTTCAATAAGGGCGGGTATATCACAGGTTAAATTAGGAGCGCCATTGGCAAACGGAACGCCTAATTTAAGCGCCGCATACGCATAGATCATACTGGGTGAAATGGCCGGATCGCTGTTTCGCAATCCCTGCTCAAATGCCTCTATGGTTTCGTGCACTTCAGAAGTTTCTATATACTTTTCGGTAGAGCCGCACCATACCATTACTACCCTGGCGCAGTCATTTGCATCTCTGAAGTTCTCAATATCATCCATCACTGCTTTAACTAAATCCCACTTTGTAGCCGCGTGTTTAATATTCTGACCATCGAGGTTGGTGATATACGATTTATCGAATACCGCTTTCATTGGCTTTATAGCTTCCAGTTCCTCTTTTATTTGCTGAAGCATACCTATTTCCAGCACCTTGGCTTTTACAGCCGCTTCGTACATATTATCACTATATACATCCCATCCCCCAAAAACAATATCTTCCAGTGCTGCTAAAGGAACAAACTCTTTTATTTTAGGCTGCCGGTTTTCGGTTCGCTTGCCCAAACGGATACTACCCATTTGAGTTAATGAGCCAATAGGCTGCGCCAATCCTTTTTTTACTGCAGCTACGCCAGCAACCATTGTTGTAGCTACAGCGCCCATGCCCGGCATTAATACGCCCAGCTTGCCTTTAGCTTGCTCCACGTTATTTTTCATGTGTTTGTATGTTTAAAGTAATCCGTAAAACTAGTTTGTAACGCAACAATCCAATGCCTGGCCAGTTGAATTACTACTAAATTTAGGTGCAAAAATCAACAAAATTGCTGATGCAACCTGCATTTAAAAAATTATTTTAAACGGCTATACCATCCGGGTTTGTATAATTAATAGTATGATGGCTGGTGTGCTTAGCTTACTTTTAAAATTATAGAAAATGTAAACACATTATAAAGAATAGAATTTGTGAATCTTTGCGGTAAATTTTCAATATGTCATATGCATTAA
>JAICHT010000167.1 GCA_025924755.1 Chitinophagaceae bacterium
GCTTTGCGCAAACCTGGCCATACTTATCAACCCGTTTTTACCCAACACTGCCAAAAAGATGTGCTATATGATGAAGGTGGTAGACAAAATGCTGGATTGGGAAAACGGGGGCACTACTAAATTGTTAAGCGTAGGCTATTCCTTACGGCCTCCGGAATTATTGTTTCGTAAAATTGAGGATACAGAAATAGCAGCGCAAATTCAAAAATTAAAAAATAAAACTGAAGCCACTATGAACGAGACGCCTTCTACTACAGGTACAGATGAAGCTAACGAAGACCCGGTAGCAGTTACACACGAGCCGCTAAAAACAGAAATTGTATATGATGATTTTGGAAAGATGGATTTCCGCATTGGTACCATTCTATCGGCCGAAAAAGTAGCGAAGGCCGATAAGCTGTTGAAATTGCAGGTAGATATAGGGCTGGAAACCAGAACCATAGTATCGGGCATTGCGCAACACTTTACGCCGGAATCGCTGGTAAACAAACAAGTAGTAGTGGTTGCTAACCTGGCGCCACGAAAAATGCGCGGCATAGAAAGCCAGGGTATGCTTTTGCTGGCAGAAGAAAGCAATGGCAAATTAATTTTTGTAAGTCCGGATACTAATACACAAACCGGCGCCGTAGTGCGATAAAATTGATTATTAAAAACAGGAACCCAATAGCAGATGAATTTCATTTGCTATTTTTATTTGCATACATAGAACCAAAACAAAGAATTAAATTTTATTTATGAAACGAATCTTGATCCTTATAGCAATTATTATTTTAATTGCAGTGGGTATATATGCCTATAAAGTGTATACTGGTAAAGTGCCCAGCCTTACAGAAGTAGCGTCAACAGCCCATATAAGTGCGGCAAACCTGATAGCGGCTTTTGAAAAAGATTCGGCTGCTGCCAACAGACACTATTTAGGAAAGATCATTACAGTAAGCGGTATGATAAAGTCAGTTGAGAACAAACCATCCGTAGTAGTATTAGGCAATTTGGGCAGTTTGTCTTCCGTGCGTTGCACTATGGACACTGCTTTTGTTAAAGAAATGGCCTCGTTAAACTCCGGGCAGCCAGTTAATATCAAAGGGCATTGCACCGGCTACCGGGCAGACGATTTAGGCCTGGGCGCTGATGTTGTTTTAAACCGGTGTGTTCTGGAAACAGGAAACCCCAAATAAGGTAAAATGAAAAATGTATTTCTAATGATTTTATGTATGGTTGCACTTTCAGTAACCATGCATGCGCAAGACAAATATTATACTAAAAGCGGTAAGATCACCTTTTATTCCAAGGCGCCATTAGAAGATATTGAAGCCACCAACAAGTCGGTTGCCTGTGTAGTAGATACCAAAACCGGCAGCCTGCAATTCTCTGTTTTAATAAAAGGCTTTGAATTTGAAAACGAAGAAATGCAGGAACATTTTAACGACGATTATATGGAAAGCAACCAATTTCCCAAGGCGGACTTTAAAGGACAGATCGTTAATAATTCCCAGATTAATTATAGCAAACCCGGCACCTATACCGCACAGGTAAAAGGCCAGCTTACCATACATGGCATCACTAAAGAAGTACAATCTACCGGCACTATAATAGTTGCGCCAGCCGGCGTAAAAGCCGCATCCAGCTTTGTGATACAGGTAGCCGATTATAATATACAAATTCCTTCACTGGTTAAAGACAAGGTTGCAAAAACAGTAAAGATTGTTATTGATACCAAATTGGATCCGCTTAAAGGATAACATACATTAAGCATCTTTGGCAAAGAACCGCTTTCCTTATATTAAGTAGCAGGCAATATAAATTTGCTTTGCGGGATGTTGCATTTAACCGCCACAGTTTCTTTACGCTTCTGCCAGCTACCAACTAGCTACGTCAACGAATTTTACTTAACTTGTTTTCCTAATTCATTTTATGACCAAACGGACTATTAAAAAAGTAGCGGTTTTAGGCAGTGGCGTTATGGGTTCCCGCATTGCGCTTCATTTTGCCGGTATCGGCGTGCAGGTTTTACTATTGGATATAGTACCGAAGGAAGCAACAGAATCGGATAGCAAGATCTTACGCAACAAAATAGTCAACGAGGCGCTGCAGGCAGCTATCAAAAGCAACCCCTCTCCTGCTTATCATAAAGATGTAGTAAAACGCATTAGTACCGGCAACTTTGATGATAACCTAAAAGATATTGCCACTACCGATTGGGTAATAGAAGTAGTAGTGGAGCGGCTGGATATTAAACGTTCGTTGTACGAAAAGGTAGAAGGTTTTCGCAAAGCGGGCACACTCATCACATCCAATACTTCGGGCATTCCCATCCATTTATTAAGTGAAGGCAGAAGTGATGATTTTAAAAAACATTTTTGCGGCACACACTTTTTTAACCCGCCCCGTTATCTGCGCTTATTAGAAATTATTCCGACGACGGATACCGACCCTGAAGTCGTGAACTTTTTATTGCATTATGGCGATTTGTATTTGGGCAAAACTACCGTACTGGCAAAAGATACACCGGCTTTTATTGCTAACCGGATCGGGGTATATGGTATTATGTTCATTTTTGACCTGGCAGAAAAATTAGGATTATCTATAGATGATATAGACGCCTTAACAGGCCCGGTTATAGGAAGGCCAAAGTCTGCCACGTTTCGTACCGCTGATGTAGTGGGCATTGATACATTGGTGAAAGTTGCCAAAGGAGTATATGATAATTGCCCGGATGATGAAGCGAGAGCTGTATTCCAAATTCCTTCATGGCTTCATAAAATAGTGGAGAATAATTGGCTGGGTGATAAAACCGGGCAAGGATTTTTTAAAAAGGTAAAAGGTGCCGGTTCAGAAAAAGAAATTCTGACACTGAACTTAAAGACCTTTGAATATGAACCACGCCAAAAACCAAAAATGGCCAGCCTGGAAGCTGCAAAGCCAGTAGACGATTTAAAGCAACGCTTAAAAATGTTAGCAGCAGCGACGGATAAAGGCGGCGAATTCTTCCGGCAGTTTCACTATGGATTGTTCTCTTATATTTCACACCGCATTCCCGAAATCAGTGATGAGATATACCGTATTGATGATGCAATGATGGCGGGCTTTGGCTGGGAGATTGGCGCTTTTGAAAGTTGGGATGTTTTAGGAGTATCTGCTACAGCACAAAAAATGAAAGAAGCCGGGTATACGGTAGCACCCTGGGTAGAAGCAATGCTGCAGGCCGGGAACACTTCTTTTTATAAAATAGAGGCTGGACAAAAGCTTTGCTACGAGCCTGCTTCAAAAACATATAAGCCCATTCCCGGCAGCCATGAATTTATCATCTTAAGTAATTATAACGATAAAATAATATGGAACAACAACAGTTGTAAGGTATATGATATGGGCGATGAGGTGCTGGGTATTCAGTGGAATACGAAAATGAATACGATGGGTGGCGATGTATTAAGTGGCATCAACAAAGCGATTGACCTTGCCGAAAAAAGCTATAAAGGATTGGTAGTAGCCAACGAAGGAACCAACTTCAGCGCCGGAGCCAATGTAGGCCTGATTTTTATGCTGGCAATTGAACAGGAATATGATGAACTGGACTTTGCCGTTCGCCTTTTTCAAAACACAATGATGCGTTGCCGCTATTCGTCAATCCCGGTAATAGCAGCTCCGCATGGCTTGGCATTAGGCGGTGCCTGCGAAATGAGTTTGCATAGCGATAAAGTATGTGCGGCAGCCGAAACATATACAGGACTTGTAGAATTAGGCGTAGGATTAATTCCGGGCGGAGGCGGCACCAAAGAATTTGTATTGCGGGCTTCTGCAGAAATGCATGAAGACGAGCCGGAAACCATCACCTTAAAAAATCGCTTCTTAACCATTGCTACAGCTAAAGTTGCCACCTCAGCTTTTGAAGCTTTTGATCTGGGTATTTACCGAAAGGGGTTGGACGAAGTGGTCATCAATCAGTCGAGGCGCATAGGAGAAGCCAAAAAATCAGTAATAGAATTAGCGGATAGCGGTTATGTAATGCCGGTGCCGCATAGAGATATCAGGGTATTGGGACGCACGGCTTTAGGTGCTTTATATGCCGGCATTAATGGTATGGTGCAGGCTAATTATGCCACAGCGCATGATAGTGTAGTAGCCAAAAAGCTAGCCTATGTGATGTGTGGCGGCGACTTAAGCGAACCTGCTTTGGTAAGTGAACAATATCTATTGGACCTGGAGCGGGAAGCTTTTCTTTCACTATGTGGCGAAAAGAAAACACTGGAGCGCATACAAAGTGTTTTAAAAGGTGGCAAACCTATCCGGAATTAAACTAGATTATATTGGATAAAGGATTGCCGGGCAATTTGATTCATCCATATACAAATATGATACATGGGCGAAGCAGAAATACATTTATCTCATAACCATCTTACCATATACTCCCATATCATTACTTATGGCCATGCCGCCACGGAAGCGCTTACCGAACAAATGCGGGATGAAATAGAAACGATGTGGAACGAACCCAAAGGAATTTGCACTATAAAAGGGCAAGACTATTTAATTCAGTTTCGTATTACCGCAGAAATAAACCAGGACATTACGGAACTGGAAGTGCTTCAAAATCTTAACCCGCGCAACAATTATTTCCGCATCGAAGAATTTGCATTGGGCAATATTTCTTTTGTAGATGGCCTGGGCTGCAACAGCGGTTATTTTAAATTGGAGAACCTGTATAAAGGCTCAACTACTGCGGCACATGAATATGGGCATACTATTGGCCTCGATCATCCTAAAATATTAGACATCCGCGGCAAAGGGATTCCGGGTATTATGTACCCGAGGGGCACATTAGTAGATGCTCCTTTTCAATACGATCCGCAAAAACCCGCTGGCGTCACCGGTGGAACGATGCATCCAATGTATCGCAAAGTATTGCAGGAAGATATCAGCCATTTAAAATTGCATAAACTCTTTTTTAAAAATAACAAAGCAACGGTAGGCGAGTTTACCAACCTGTATCATTGGCCGCATTAAAACTACATAAGCGGTAAGGGTAGCATTCATAAAATTTGTATTTTACATATCATCTATTTAACCAAAGCTTTCTTCAATGAAAAAGTTGTTATGCTTTCTTTCATGCTGTGCGGCAATTGCCTCCTATGCACAGCCCCGGCTTCCGGAAAATTATTACTGGCAAAAATTAGATAACGGCTTACAAGTGGTGGTAATTGAAAACCACAAAGTGCCACTGGCCACTATTGAAATTGCTGTAAAAAACGGTGCTTATACCGAAGGGCCGGAATACAGCGGCCTCTCGCACTTGTTTGAGCACATGTTTTTTAAAGCCAATAAAGATTATCCCAACCAGGAAGTTTTTTTAAGACGTATTCAAGAGTTGGGTGCCATATTCAATGGTACTACCGGTTTTGAACAGGTGAATTATTTTTTTACGTTTGATAAGGACAGTCTGAATGCCGGGCTTAAATTTATGAATGCTGCCGTTCGTTATCCCATCTACCGCGAAGAGGATATGCAAAAAGAACGGCCCGTGGTAGACGGCGAATTTCAACGCAATGAAAGCGATCCCGGATTTCAACTTTGGTACGATGTCAACAAAAGAATGTGGGGCGATTTGTTTACCCGCAAAAATCCTATTGGCGATCATATGATCATTAATACCGCTACGCCGGAAAAAATGATGATCATAAAAAATAAATATTACCTGCCTAATAATTCCATATTGGTAGTTAGTGGCGATGTAAAGCACGAAGATGTGTTTGGTATGGCAAAAGACATTTATGGCAGTTGGGAAAGCAGCGGCTTTAACCCCCAGGAAAAATATCCCATACCGGAATTTAAACCGCTTGAAAAAACCGATTATCATATCATCGAATCATCTATTGCCCAAACGCCTTATATGATGCTGCAGTGGGAAGGCCCGGACTTTAGGAAAGACTCGGCAGATATGCTGGCAGCCGATGTGTTCTCTTCCATCTTAGGGCTGAATTCTTCTAAATGGCAACAGGCTTTAATTGATAAAGGTTTGGCTACCTATGCGGGTGTTAGCTACCAGGACAGCCGTTACGTAGGTCCAGTTCAGTTGTTTATATTACCCAACCCGGCTAAGATGAAAGAATGTTATGATGAAATGATGAAGCAAATAGCGCAATGGAGCAACGATGATTATTTTACCGACGAACAATTAGCCACCGCAAAAGAAACCATCCGTAGAAACGATATTCGGGCAAAAGAAAAACCTTCTTCACTACCCATGCAATTATCAGCGGAATGGTGCAGCACTTCTTTAGCATATTATACCGATTATATCTCCAATATTCAAAAGGTAACCCGTGCCGATATTCAGCGCTATATTAACCAATATATAAAAGGAAAACCTTTTGTAGCCGGCAGGATACTCAATGCCGATATGAGCAAACAATATAAACCCGCCGAATACTTTAAAAACTAACATCATGAAAAAAAACATTAGCTATATCTTGTTCTTACTGCTTGCCACTTTTTGCGCAAAGGCGCAAATGGGGAAGCCTTACGAGATGATGATAAATGGTGTAAAAGTGATAGTGCAGCCAAGCGGTAATGATATTGTAGAAATACAAACCATTATTAAAGGAGGTGTACAAAACTATCCAGCGGAAAAACAGGGCATTGAAAGTATGGCGCTAACTGCCCTTACAGAATGCGGTACGCTGAAAGATGATAAGAACTCATTTAAAAACAAACTGGATAAAGTAAGCGCCCAGGTGGGTGGCTATACCAATATGGATTATGCTTCCTTTAGTATGAACTGTATTAAAAGCGACTTTAATACGGTGTGGCCTTTATATACCGACGCGTTGACGATTCCAAAATTTGACGCCAAAGAATTTGACAGGATCCGGCAGGACCAGATAAATAATATCAGGGCCAATGAATCTAACCCTGACGCAGCTATCCGTAAAATGGCGCGACAAATTGCTTTTGCGGGTAAAAGCTATGCTGAAGATCCGGAAGGTACGGTGGAAACCGTAACCAAATTAACACCCGAAGAAACGAAGAAATATTTCAGCTCTATATTAACACGGTCCCGTATAGTAATAGTAGTAGTGGGCGATTTGGATAAAGAAACGTTGAAAATCAATATGACGGCTTTTATAGCAAAACTGCCGGCCGGTGCACCTTTCACATTAAAAAAACAAAGCTATACGCCAACCGTTAGTACCTTAAAACCTGAGAAAAAAGACCT
Organism: Chitinophagaceae bacterium; assembly: GCA_025924755.1. GTDB lineage: Bacteria > Bacteroidota > Bacteroidia > Chitinophagales > Chitinophagaceae > Flavisolibacter. The sequence continues at coordinate 7,211 of JAICHT010000167.1, forward strand.
GGCCACTAATTATGTAGAAGGTATTACAGGAGCTCCTTTACCCGGCTCTCCGGATTATAATGCGTATGTGTTAGCTATGCGCATTTTTTACGACCGCCATTTTCTGGATATACGAACCAAAAACGGATTATCGTATGCGCCTATCACATGGTTAAACCAGGGAGCTGCACCGTATGCCAGCATCTTTGCTTCTACTACCGATCCAAACAAATACATAGTAGTAGCCCGGCAGTTGATTGACAGAATAAAGAAGGAAGGCTTTACACCCGAAGAATTAAAGAACATTAAAACCAGTTATTTAACCGGCATTTATTACCGCCAGGAAACCAATAGTGCAGAAGCGGCTACCCTTGCCTCTAACGAAGTATTATTTAATAACTGGCGCCGTAC
>JAICHT010000168.1 GCA_025924755.1 Chitinophagaceae bacterium
CGGCACAGGAAGAAGCGCCCCAACAACTGCACGAAGGACGGCAGCAAAAAACGGATATGAGCCGTATGCAAATCAATAAAGAAGAAATTGATGTAGCCGGTAATGATTATGCGGCTAACGAACGGGATTACTACGACCCCACTGATAATAATGTGTTGATAAAACAAGAGCCAGTGAAGGTAGGCCCAAAGATTGGCCGCAATGATCCTTGCCCCTGTGGCAGTGGTAAAAAGTTTAAGAACTGCCATGGAAAAGAAGTATAGCTAACACTTAATTGACGATATATGAATGCCGCAGTGATGCGGCATTTTTGTTTTTGGTGGTACCATTAATTAATAAACATATTAAATAAAGCTAGGTAAAATGGATTGGCGACACCGACAATTGAAAAAAGTGAATACTAAGTTATTAAAAACAAATATCTTGTAGGGGCTTGTAAAATGGAGAATGTCGTCTATTATTGTGTTGTGCGCAAACCCTCAAACCTTCATGAAGATTGTACCGATAGCCGCTTTACTACTCTTGTTTTTTTCTTGCAATACCGCAAAGGTGGTGACAATGCCGTACCGGAATTATGGCTTCTCAGCGGAGAGGCTTATGCCGCTGCCCTATAATGAAGCTAAGCAGTCCGTACGGATCTGGATCAGCAAGAGCACTTCTAGTGAAGCTAATCCTCGTTGAGTACGTCAAGGAGCAGAAGTACACACGCTTCCACTTTCAGATCGGTATGCCGGAGTACAAAATGATCGAAAATTTTATTGCCCAAGAGTTTGAATGGAATAGATATTCAAATTAACTGCGAACAATAGAGCGTTTGTAAAAGAGTGGCTGAAGTGCTAAATTGAGCGGCAAAACTTAAATTAACCTCAAAACAAAAGTGAAGCTATAGTTTTTCAAATACCACTCCTTCACAAGCGCTTTGGACGTTGGGCGTTATGCGATTTGACGATTTCCGCAACTCTTGTTACTTCAAAAAACAAATATCCCAATACGGGAACTTTCGTTACCTTTGACAAAAGTTGAAGGTTGAGAGTAATTGCCAAAAAAATACTTCGGGAGTTTTGGGAAAAGCATCCGGACTGTGAACAACAGTTAAAGGCGTGGTATCAGGAGGCAAGCAATTCAGAATGGAAAAATACTAAAGTTATTAAAATTGAATATCCTTCTGCCAGCTTTCTTGCAGACAACCGGGTAGTTTTCAACATCAAAGGCAATCATTACCGCCTCATTGTGAAAATCAATTACGGTTATCAAATAGTATGGATACGGTTCATTGGGACACATGCCGAGTATGACAAAATTGACGCCACTAAAATTTAGACAATGACAGTAAAACCGATTAAGACGAAAAAAGACTTTCATAAAGCATTAGAAAGACTGGAGGTGATTTTTGACGCAAAAAAAGGAACTCCAGAAGGCGACGAATTGGAAGTGTTAAGCATTCTGATTGAAAAATATGAAGATGAACATTTTCCTGTAGGACTGCCTGACCCTATTGAAGCCATTAAATTCAGGATGGAACAGCTAGGTTACAATCAGGTAGATTTAGCAAAGGTGGTGGGACTAAAAAGCCGTGCAAGTGAAATATTGAATAAAAAAAGAAAGCTTTCACTTGATATGATTAGACAACTGCATGACAAGTTGCATATACCTACTGACGTGTTGATACAATCCTATTGACAGACAGCACGAACGCATAACAGGGCCTTTGGGTTGTGGATTGGCTGACGAACAAGTGCTGAACATCAGAAACTCTATTAAACAATATATCTTTATCTAAGCTGACGAACTTTGAAACAGTGCTACAGCACAAAGCCCTGAACGTTAGTCAGAAGCGTAAAGTAGCATATGTTAATTAAAGTGTTTATGATAACAATACCAGCAGGTAGAGAAATATTTGAAGGCGACATCGCCACATATTGGTTCGATGATGATATATTAGTTTCACTTTCTAAAAGTCCAAAGCGAACCGTGGAAAGTATAAAAGCGAATATCCAATTAGTAAAACGAATAACAAATAATAAACCAGTGCCTTTGTTGATTTATCTGTCTAATTCACCTGTTCCTGATAAAGAGACCAGGAAGTATTCAACAGAACAATTGCAGGTAATTTATTCTGCGATGGCCATGGTATCGAAGCCCGGTCTTTCTAAATTTATCATGAATATATTGTTCTCATTAAAAAAGCCTCCGATTCCAATGAAAAGTTTTACAGATGATAAAGAAGCGAAGGATTGGTTAAAATTATATTTGTAAATGGAACTTCAAGTGCCTAATGCGCCAGCAGCTAACATTGGTATTGGCAAAAGCCTGGCTGACAGAAGCCGTGTCGCATCATTTGTAATTTTATTCAGCAGTGGCTCGGGCAGGACAAGCAACTTTGAGCAAAGTAAAAATCATCAGCTATTATTTCTATTTTCAACATAGGTTAGCCGGGCTTGACGAGATGCTACTCCGGGCCTTCGCCAATACCCGGGCAGTTGTACGTAACTCTTGAAAAGTCAAGCAATAACTCAGTTTTTTATACGCAATATTAAATGCGAACCGGCAGTTATGTATACAATATTATCAATAGCATGAATTTGCAAAAAACAGGGAAGGACAATTCGAAAGTTAATTATGCAACAAACAGGTTAACTGCTTTATTATTTATAATTTATTTGATGGCCTTATGCTGGATTTTACTATTTAAGCTAGGAGTACGGTTTTCTTATATGGGAGATAGAAGAGTAAATTTAATTCCGTTTCGTGAACCTTCAATCTTAACTAGTGAAAACATTTTAAACGTAGTGATCTTTGTACCGCTTGGTATCTATGCAGGATCTTTATTGGAAAGATGGAATTTTGGAAAAAAATTTTTCTTCTTTTTCTTAATTAGTTTAATAATTGAAGGGCTTCAATTTATTTTGGCCGTTGGTGCTTTTGATATTACAGATGTAATTACCAATACCTTAGGCGGAATAATTGGATTAATGATATTTAAAGGACTTGAAAAGGCATTCAATAATAGGGTCAAGGCCCATAAGTTCATAAACATAATGGCAGCAATAGGAACGGCCTTAATGATTTTATTGTTAGTGTTACTGAAAATGGGTATGCTGCCAGTAAGGTATCAATAAAGATAAATTTCCGGTATCACAAATAACGTTTCTGGTGACAATAAAACATACGCACAAAAGCTGTTTTGCAAAAGCTGGCTGACGAACAACTATTGCTCCACCCTGGCAAATTCCTTTCTCGTTGTGTGCAACCCTATTTTGACACTTCACATTTCACAGAGCAGCAACTAAAAACCTTACGTCCCTTATAATATACGCCGACGCACATTGCAGCCATCAATTCGTCATCCTATATTCATTTGGTGTTTGCCCAACCAGCTGTTTAAAAAGCCGGGTAAAATGTTGGGGGTATTTAAATCCTAATTCAAAGGCAATCTGGCTAACAGATTTGCTTTGGTCAAATATTTTTTCCTTAGCCATATCAATCACTTTTGATTGAATATATTCCTGTGCAGTTTTGCCTGTTTCTTTTTTTACTAAGTCACCAAAATAGCTGGCAGACAAATGCAACTCATTTGCACAAAAACCTACAGAAGGCAAGCCCAGGGTTTGTGAATAATCTGATTGAAAATAGGTATTCAGCAATTGTTCAAACCTTTCCAAAATGCCTTTATGCACCTTTTCGCGGGTTATGAATTGGCGCTCATAAAAACGGGCGCAATAGTTTAAAAAAAGTTCAATGTTAGCGACAATTAATTTTTTAATGTGATTATCAATCGCATGTTCTAACTCATATTCAATCTTGAAAAAACAATCCAATACAATTTTTCTTTCTCTTTCCGATACATGCAATGCTTCATTCGATTTATAATTGAAAAAAGTATAATCTTGTATAACCCTGCCCAACGAAGTACCATGTATCAAATCAGCATGAAAAACCAGTGCATATCCTTTGGGCTGATACGTTTCTCCGTTACTGTTTATACCAGCAACTTGTCCGGGTGCAAGAAAAACCAATGTGCCTTCCTGGTAATCATAAGTTTGCCGGCCATACACTAACTCTCCGCATTTTACATCTTTCAGCAATATCGTGTAAAAGCCAAAATACATACGGGAACCTTGCCGTGGATCGGCTTTAGACAAGTCAACCACACTTACCAAAGGGTGCAACGTTTCATTGTTGTTGAATATATTGTAATCATTAATTGTTTCAAACCGTCTCAGACTATCCATATCACTGTCATTTTACCTGATTCAAAATTACAGCGTTATTGAGCTTTTACTTAATGAGCAGGCGCTAATCAGCAATATTGGTAGGAAAAACCGGAATCTGTATACCAGTAGACTGAAATGAAGCAAAGACCTTTGCACTTTAAAAGAGATAAATTATGCAAAATGTTAGATTAAATAATGGTGTTGAAATGCCCATACTTGGTTTTGGGGTTTTTCAGGTAAAAGACCCGGCGGAATGTGAAAGAAGCGTATTGGATGCCATAGAAATAGGCTATCGTTTGATTGATACCGCAGCCTCTTATATGAATGAAGAGGCAGTAGGAAAAGCAATCAGGAATAGCGGAATAGCAAGAGAAGACTTGTTCATTACTACTAAACTCTGGATACAGCGGGATGGCTATGAAGGAACAAAAAAGGCCTTCGAAAACTCACTTAAAAAACTGGGCTTGGATTATCTGGACTTATATCTAATTCATCAACCTTTCGGTGATGTGTATGGTGAGTGGAGAGCCATGCAGGAATTGTATAAAGAAGGGAAAATAAAAGCCATTGGTGTGAGTAATTTTCATCCTGACAGATTGATTGATTTAATCATTCACAATGAAGTTGTTCCTGCTGTCAATCAAATTGAAACGCATCCATTCCACCAGCAAAATGAAACTCAAAAATTCTTGCAGGAGAACAATGTGCAGATAGAATCCTGGGGACCTTTTGCAGAAGGCAAAAACCACATCTTTGAAAACAAGTTATTGCTCTCTATTGGTAAGAAATACAAGAAGAGTGTTGCACAAGTTATTCTTCGATGGCTTACACAAAGAGGCATTATTGCCATTCCAAAATCGGTACGCAAAGAAAGAATGGAAGAGAACTTCAGCATTTTTGATTTTCAGCTAAGTGAGGAAGATTTGAATGAAATCAAGGCTCTCGACACAAAGGCAAGTCTCTTCTTCGATCATCGTGATCCGGCCATGGTAAAATGGCTGGGTGAAAGAAAGCTGGATGTTTAAATCACTTAAAAAATAACGATTATGCAAAAAAGAATATTAGGTAAAAGCGGCTTGGAAGTCTCTGCGCTCGGTCTGGGTTGTATGGGCATGAGCTTTGGCTATGGCCCGGCAACAGATCAACAAGATGCTATCAATCTTCTTCGCGCCGCGTACGAAAAAGGTGTTACATTCTTTGACAGCGCTGAAGCATACGGTCCATTTGCAAACGAAGAATTGCTGGGTGAAGCATTAGCGCCCTTTCGCAACGAAGTGGTGATTGCCACAAAGTTTGGTTTTAAAAACGGAAAGCCACCTGAAGGTTTAGATAGCCGTCCAGAAACGATCAGAGCCGTTACCGAAGCAGCATTGAAGCGGTTAAGAACAGATAGGATTGACTTGCTTTATCAGCACCGGGTAGACCCAAATGTTCCGATTGAAGAGGTAGCAGGTACAGTAAAAGAATTAATAGAAGTAGGAAAAGTAAAGCATTTCGGTTTATCGGAAGCAGGTGTACAAACTATTCGCAACGCACATGCCGTACAACCGGTTACTGCTCTGCAAAGTGAATACTCGCTTTGGTGGCGTGAACCCGAAGGAGAGATACTGCCAACACTAGAAGAATTAGGAATTGGCTTTGTGCCTTTTAGTCCGTTAGGCAAAGGTTTTTTAACAGGAAAAATTGATGAGACCATCACCTTCGATAAAACCGACTTCCGCAATACTGTTCCCCGCTTTTCTGAGGAAAACCGGAAAGCCAACCAGGCCATGGTTGATTTGCTTAGCAGGATTGCAAATGAAAGAAAGGCTACGAACGCACAGATAGCATTAGCATGGTTGATGGCTCAAAAACCGTGGATTGTTCCTATCCCCGGCACTACCAAGTTGCACCGTTTGGAAGAAAATTTGGGTGCTGCTAAAATTGAATTAACCGGGAATGACCTGAAAGAAATCAACGAAGTCCTTTCAAAAATTGAAGTGCAGGGCGCACGCTACTCCGAACAGTCGCAAAAAATGGTCAATCGTTAGACTACATAAAATAACAAAGAACGCAAAAGGCACAATAAAAAGAAATTATCATGACAAAAGTAATCGTTGTAATAGGAGCCGGCTCAATTGGTCAGGCAATTGCACGGCGGGTTAGCGCAGGAAAGCATGTTTTGCTGGCTGATTTACGACACGAGGCTGCAGATGCTGCTGCAAAAACATTAAGCGATGCAGGCTTTGAAGTATCAACCGCAATGGTTAATGTGTCATCAAGACTATCGGTTCATGCACTTGTTGAAAAAGTAACATCCATTGGTGAAGTGTTTGGTATTATTCATGCTGCCGGTGTTTCACCTTCGCAGGCTTCACCAGAAACCATTTTTAAAGTTGATTTGTATGGAACTGCATTAGTGCTGGAAGAATTTGGAAACGTGATTGCGAGTGAAGGCTCATGCGTCGTTATCGCTTCACAATCGGGATATCGTTTGCCGCCACTATCGGTTGAGCAAAACAAGGCGCTTGCAATAACTCCGGTTGAAGAATTACTAAAGCTTCCTTTTCTTCAACTCAACCAAATAAAAGACTCGCTTCATGCTTATCAACTTTCAAAACGTGGCAACTCATTACTGGTAATGGCTGAAGCTTTGCGTTGGGGTAAACGTGGTGCAAGAGTGAATACGATTAGTCCTGGTATTATTATTACTCCGCTTGCAAACGACGAGTTGAAAGGTCCTCGTGGCGAAGGTTACAGGCGTATGATAGAAGCCTCTACCGCAAAACGTGCGGGCACTCCTGATGAAGTAGGAACCGTTGGTGCATTACTGATGGGTACTGATGGGGCATTCATTACCGGCAGTGATTTCTTGATGGATGGTGGTGTAACAGCGGCTTATTGGTACGGTGAACTAACTCCATAATAATGAAGCATCACAATAAAAAATATTAGTATTCTATAAAAATAAATAGTAAAATTTTTCAATTACAAAACAGATAAATTTACAACACATGAAAACAAAAATTCTCGGACTGTTTCTAGTAATTATGAGTGTGCAATTGTCCAACGCATAGGACCCCCAACTGAAACAATTAATACTGCCACGAATAACACTCCTGAACAGCAGAAAGTTATCAACCATTCAAAACAAAAGTGGCAATGGATGGCAGACAAGAATGTTGATTCTTTACAAGTGTTGTTTGATGAAAAATCTATGTTTGTTCACATGGGTGGAAGCTGGGGCAAAACACAGGAACTTGCTACCATTAAAAGCCGTGGCATCTGTTATAAAAAAGCGGAGGTGTATGCCGCTATAGTCAACATTATTGGTAGCACTGCCATTCTGTTGAATGACATGGACTTGGAAGCGGTAGTAGGTGGCAA
>JAICHT010000169.1 GCA_025924755.1 Chitinophagaceae bacterium
CTTTACTGCTTTGGTTCTTTGTGAAATGCCATTTTCGTTAAAAGCTTCTATTGCCATATAATAGGTTTGATCTGCAGAGAGGCTTTTTAAATTCAAAAAGTTTTTATCATACACCATCCAGGAATTATATAATTTATCAGGCGCAATTCCCCAAAGTACATTGTAGCCCTGGCAGTTTTTTTGTACATTCCAGCTTACCATAGCATCGCGACGATCCTTATTGCGTTGCGCCGAAAAATTCGCAACTACAGACGGTGCCTTTCCCTGCCCTATTCCAAAAATTCGTATATCCGATATAGAAAGATTGGGCGTTGGAATATGCACATTTTTATAACGGATATATCGCATGATTTCAGGTGTTTCTAGTTCCACATAATCGTTGGGAGTATCTTTAAAGCTGTTACTTTTATTAATTAGAGTAACCCAGTGATTTCCGTCCATAGAACCTTCTATAATATAGCGATAATATAAGCCCGGTATCTTTCCATATAAATCCGATTTATAGTCCTGGAAATTCACCTGGACCGCATATACTTTTCCTGGGTTAATCAAATCAATTTGTATCCATTGCTGATTGTTATTTTCTTTGGCTACCCAAAAAGTTTTTACATTTTCATCTACCATATTTTCAGGCGCATAATTATCCAGATGAGAAGCGGCTGTTATTGGTTTTTTATACGATAGCAGCATCCATCCTCTGAAAGCACCCATCTTATCAGCAACGGCTGGTGCATAGTGCGGATAATCGCCAAAAGAAGTATTGCAATACATCAGTCCGTCCTTATCAAAAAAAGTAGGAAACATGCAAAGCCTCCGTTCCCAATTTACATTTATAGAAACCGCCATAGAAGCAAAATGCCAATACCTGTCAGCTGGCCCAATAACGGTACTGCCATGCCCGGCACCATTCATGAAACCGCCCGGCTTATACGATACCGGATTATTGGGTGCATATTGATATGGCCCTAGCGGCGCATCGCTTGTATAAACCCCATCGCCATATACATTAAATTCGGTTCCCGGTGCTGCATATTGCATATAGTATTTGTTGTGGTACTTGGTTAGCCATGGCCCTTCTATATAGCCGCCTAATACCGTATCGGAATGGTTTTCGCCAAAGCGTTCCCAGCCATGTTTTTTGCTGTCTAAATTGAACAATACGTAAGTAGAATCAGAAGGATGAAACCGGTGTTCTTTATCCAATATTTTTCCCCTGATAGGATATACATTTGACGAGCCCCAAAACATATAAGCTTTCCCATCGTCGTCAATAAATAAATCAGGATCCTGAAGATCGTTTAAAATAGCAGGTGTCGCTTTCCAGTCACCCTTCTTTGGATCATCTGTATATAGTACACTCATTGAGCCGGACGGATCGCCACATACATACAAAACAGAATCTTTATAGTTGTGGGCTGCCGGAGCATTTGAACCCTGGAAATACCATTTTTCGGGTTTAATAAATTCCCAGTTCAATAGGTCTGTTGAATGCCAGTAACCTAAAGACCGGGTTACAAACATATAATACTCGCCCCTGAATTTTACCACCGCCGGATCGGCACCGGACCGGTAGGATATATTATTATTGGCATCATAAATCATGTAGGTGTAATCAATATTAAGAGGATTGCAGTAGGTGCTCATTTGAGTGGATTGCGCTTTAGTATGAGCCATGCTGTACAAGCATATCAAGGTGAAAAGGAGCCCTTTTTTGATTGGAGTATTCATTACAATACTATTTAAAGTTTATGAAGTTCGCATCAGCAGCTATAAAGCAAAACTACTCGTATATGTTTTACAAGAAATGAAGGACAATTTATTTGTTGATTCTATTTTAACAAAGTGTCATAAAACTTCTAAAGACAGATGGGGTCTGTATATAGTAATTATTGCGAACCCATTTTTGTTTGATTTATTTAAAATAATTGTATGAAAAAAATCTTTACTCCCTTGTTATTAAGTATGTTGATATTTGCCTCTTTTTCCTGCGGCAATATGCAAAAGCTTGGCGGTTATACCTTGAACGAAAAAGACGCCGCCAATGCTATCCGGCAGATGTTGGAAATGGGCGCAAGAGACGGTGTAAATAGTGCCTTTAGTAAGGAAGCGATCATGTCCACCATATTCCCGGAACCGCTTCGGAAAACGCTAAATACGCTGCAGCAGTTGGGGTTGACCAATGAAGTTGACCGGTTCACTAATACTTTAAGCAAGGCTTCTGCAGATGCGGCCGCTAAGTCAGTTCCTGTTTTTACAACCGCCATTCGTCATATGAAGTTTAATGATGCCATGCGTATTATTAAAGACGGAGGCACATCGGCTACTGATTATTTAAGAAGTACCACCGGAACGGAGTTGCGCCAATCCATAACCCCGGTAATGCAAACTGCGCTGGATGAATATAAACTTAACGAGCAGTGGAACAAATTAATGAAACCTGCACAAACCATAGCCGGTAATAAACTTAATCTGGATCTTGCCAATTTGATGGCTGGTATGGTTAGCGAAAAAATGTTTCAAAGTATAGAAGAAAAGGAAAAGCAAGTGCGGGCAGATGCATCAGCACGAACTACGCCGCTCCTGCAAAAAGCTTTTTCCGGAAACTGGAAATAGCACTTAATAAAAGTTCAATTTAAAATTTTCAAAAGCATAAGATTCTATTAATAAAGTTTGGCATTCTATTGTATGAATTCCAAAAACAGTCAACGATTCATTAATCTTAATTTAAAAGACATGAAAACAATACTATCTATATTTACAATAGCTGTAGTAATGGCAGCTTGTAATACAAACCACGATAACAGTTCAGACGTTTCAAAGCTGCAGGCTTATAAAGATTCTGTACGCTTATCAGCAGATACTGCAGGTTTAGCTCAATACCAAACCTGGAAAGCACAAAATGCGGTAACAGGTAATAACTATAGTACGCCTGCGACTGCCCCGGTTGCAGCAGTAAAAAACACCGTTGCTTATATTCCTGTGCATAAAGCCACAAGAAGTTCTTCAACTAAGCAAAGCCGTGCTAAAAGTTATGAAGGGGGTTCTATGAACTCCGAATCTTCCAACACTGCTAAAGCGCCTGTTGTGCGGAAGCAAGGTTGGAGTAAAGCAGCAAAAGGCGCAGCAATTGGTGCCGGTACGGGAGCCGTAATTGGTGCAGTTATAAGTAAAAATAACAGGGCTTCCGGTGCTATAATTGGTGGTGTGCTTGGTGGCGGTGCCGGGTATGGAATTGGTCGCACTATGGACAAAAAAGACGGTCGGTATTAATAACATCGGTTAAGTAATATGCGGGGTTGTACCTTATTAAGTTTTAAGGTACAACCCCGCTTCATTTATAAAATCAAGAGCAGCATAAACTTTTTGTTATAAGAAAGTAATAGTCCAATTGATTATAGGATTGAGACAAACAACTAACTTTCGGTTTCAAAACTAAAGATATGGCTTCCTCCAAAATAAATCCTTTCTCTAAATCAAATCCCGATACGGGTTTTGGAGTACAAACCAGCCAGATAGGAGGTAGGTTTGTAAATAAAGACGGATCATATAATTTACGCAAAGAAGGCTGGCCGTTACTAAAGCGCATCAGCTTTTACTCATATCTTCTAGAGTTTTCGTGGATGCGTTTTTTGAGCATTATTTTACTTTTTTATGTATTGGTGAATGTGCTTTTTACCGGCATTTATTTAATGTTAGGAGATGGCCAATTGCAGGGATATTTTTATAATACAACCTGGGGCAGGGTTAAAGAAGTATTTTACTTTAGTACACAAACGTTTACCACCGTAGGATATGGGAGACTGAACCCTGTAATGGATGGCGCCGATATTGTGGCGTCCATCGAAACTGTGACCGGCTGGTTGTTTTTTGCTTTGGTAACCGGTTTGCTATATGGCCGTTTTACACGTCCAAAAGCGTATGTAGCCTTTAGCGAGCAGGCTTTGGTCAGCCCTTACAGAGATGGTTCGGGACTGATGTTTCGTATGGTGCCCTATAAAATTAATCATCACTTAACTGATGTCAGGGTAGCAGTAAATGTGTCTTTAATAATGGACGAAGAAAAGCAGGAGTATAAGTTTTATCAACTGGATTTGGAGCGTTCGCGTATCGATATGTTTAACATGAACTGGACTGTAGTACACCCAATCGATCAGCAGAGCCCATTTCTTCATTTTACACCCGATGACCTGGAGCGTTCGGATATGGAAATTATTGTGCAGGTGTCCGGCTTTGATCCGGTGTTTTCGAGTGTTGTAATGCAGCGGACTTCCTATACATATAAAGAAGTGATATGGGGCGCTAAATTCAAACCAATGTATCACGAATCGCCGGACGGCACTACTACCATATTAGAATTGAATAAACTAAATGATAAAGAGATTGTAACCCTGGTTCATAATATGAAAACTTCGTAAATACCTTTCATGAATATAATCCATATGCATTTTTTACTTTCTCATTACAGTGTGTATGAAGCTAATATAACGGTAACACATATACGAATATAGTATCGTATAAAAATAGGTGCAAGGCCTATTTGTTTTTGATATATATGTGCTTAATATTTCCCTTACCGGATTCTCTTTCATCAATATCAAACTGACCAATATTTTTTATTAAAGGAAAAAGTTTACTGAAACCATAATTACGCGGATCAAAGTTGGGCTGCCTTTTTATAAGCAGGTTACCCAGGTCGGCTAAAAATACCCAGCCGTTTTCATCTGCTATATCGTTAATGCTGTCTTGAATTAAGTGTAGCAGTTCTTTATTTATTTTTAAGATGGGTGGCGTCGCGGCCTTGCGCTTGTTTTTTGGCGCTGCCGCAGACGGGTTGGTAATTACATTTTCCGATACTTCTGTTTTTGCAGGTACCGATAAGACTTCGATATAAATAAACTGATCGCAGGCAGATATAAATGGCGGTAACGTCTTTCGTTCTCCAAACCCAAAAACCTTCATTCCTGCTTCTCTCAACCGCGTAGCTAACCGTGTAAAATCACTGTCGCTGGAGACAATGCAAAAACCATCCACCCTGCCCGAATATAATATATCCATTGCATCAATAATCAATGCGGAGTCCGTAGCATTTTTGCCGGTAGTATAGCTGTATTGTTGAATGGGAGTAATGGCATTTTCAAGTAATACATTCTTCCATCCGGATACCGTAGGCTTGGTCCAGTCGGCATATATCCTTTTAAAAGTGGGTGTACCGTATTTTGCAATCTCCTCCAGCAATCCTTTGATGTTAGAGTAAGGAACATTATCGGCATCAATTAAAACAGCCAGCCTAAGGTCATTGCGGGTATTCATATCTATTACTGCTGACTTCTAAATTACGTTGCTTTCATCATATTTGCAGGCTTTAATAATATGATCGTTTGTGTTACTCACTATACGGCGATGCTTCTGGGTAAATAAAGATTGCCGGTAGCTTCAAAGTAGTTCTCCACTGCATTTTCAAAGGTTCGCAATTTTATACCCTTTTCACTTTCTAATACACTATAGTAAGGTCGTGGCGCTTTCAAATGCATTTCAATTAAAGGTACTGCTCTTATCAGTGAAGCATCATATGCAGATAGTTCAGCCACCTTATATGCAAAATCTGCCCACGTGGTTCTACCCTGGTTGGTAATATGGAAAATACCTTCCTCATCATCCAGTGTCAAGTCAAGACATACGTTTACCAGGTCCGGGACATAGGTAGGCGAAACAAACACATCTTTTGCTACATGAACCTGCCGGCCTTGCTTGAAACTTGCCAATGTGGTTGATATAAAGTTGTATTCATCCCATGGGCCAAAAAAGCCGCAGGTTCTTATTACCAATGCATTTGGATTATGTGATAAAATGTTTTCCTCTGCTTTTGCTTTGCTCTGGCCATATATGCTTAAAGGATTGACAGGATCGCTTTCTACATAAGGTTCATTTTTACTACCGTCAAAAACCAGGTCTGATGAAAAAGTAATAAATTTAATCTGGTACTTATTACAAGCCTCGGCCAAAAAAGTAGCTCCGCCACAATTGGATTGAAAGCATTGCTCCGGTTCTTTTTCAGCATCGTCTACCCGAACATAACCTGCTGCATTAATAATTGCCCAAGGATTCAATTTTTTTATTACCTGCTCTATGGCTTCTCTATTTGTAATGTCTATATCTGCCCTGCTTAAAAGTAAGTGGTGTATATTTCTTTCATTGCAGATGCGGCTGAACGCGGAGCCTAACGTACCTGTTTTACCAATTATTAATAAGGGCTGGCAAGTACGTTTTCTTTTTTCTGTATTAAACTGTACCACGTTATTAAATGAGTGAAACAACCGGCTCGATCTTTTCCACCAACCGTCCGCTTCCAATACCGGGTGATGGCAAACCTGATGCTTTGCAAGTGTTTGAATTAATTTTGCTAATGCAGTAGGCCGGAGTTGTCCTGAACTTACGTTGAACACTCCCGGTTCATAATCGCCACGAGGTTTCGTTACCAGGCAGTTCCATCCATGAAGGCCAAACAACGCCCATGCAGTAATGGCACGAATATCAACCCCTTCGGACTTTAACTGGTTGGCTGTTTTCCATACCTCATTAAACCACCTCATTTGCTCCTCGCGTGTACAATGCAAATGGCATTCTGTAATAGCTAACGGAATTTGCAGGTGCTGCCAGGCTTCCCTCATTAACACAGCAAGGCCTGTCGGTGTTTGGAGCGGCACTCTTACAGCTTCTGTATCAGCATATAGGTGCCTGCCATTGCCGCCGTGGCATTGCATTGGATATTTGTCCCGGTCTTCATCCAGGTAACGCTCAGAAGTAACATAATAATTAAAGCCAGCAGTATGAGGCTTGCAATTATTGTCAATAAAATAAATTAAATCATTTTCATCGATGCCCACATACAGCATATACTTCCACATCGTATGTTCGGGCCTTAATGTTCCGCAGAGCAGGTCGTAGGATAACCAGCGCCGCTCATTTTCAAAATCTGCCTGGTATTGTAATAAAGGAGTGCTATAGCATTTGGATAAATCTTCTGTTTGTATCAGCTTGGCATCAGGGTTTATTTCCCTTATTTTTTTCATAGCCATTATAGTAGCCTTGCATTCACTTAGCAATATTTTATAAAAGCTGTATTCATCTTTTTTATGAGGATACCAGATGCCATATAAACCGCAAAACCGGGCTGTGGTTAGCGGCTCATTCACAGGAGTGTAATATTCCAGCCAGGGAAATTTTTCAGCTACCTGTTTTGCATATTCAGCCAGCCCGTTTTCAAAGCTGCCGTCAAAGAAATTTACATACTCGGGACCGCTTCCATGATGTACCAAACCTGCAATAGGCGTAATACCTACGTCTTTTAATTTTAGTAGATTTCTTTCAACAAATGACCAATTAACAGGTGTATCTCTTTGACTACTATGCTTTTCCCATAATACCGGGTAGCGAAGCATCTTAATACCCAGTGATGAGATACTGTTGATATCTTCTTCGCGATAATAATGTCCACAATATTCCAGCTGATCATAGTACTCGTTTCCTACGCGGTTGATCGTACATTCCAAACCGCCCC
>JAICHT010000170.1 GCA_025924755.1 Chitinophagaceae bacterium
CCTTTTCTAAATTACTTTTTAAAAAATTTTGATGTGCCACAGTGGCGGGATGTGAGGCTTTATGTTTTCGTGCTACTATCAGTTTTTTTATTTCCTGTATTAGTTGGCCCGTTTCCATACTCATAAACGTTTCTATAAACTTTTTTAAAACAAAGTCTGTAGCCAGGTAATTTGGGTGTACCATATCAATATCATAAAAGCGATAATCGCGTAATATATCAATAACCAGCTCGTAGGACGGAAAGTAAAACAGCCGGTTAAATTTTTGAACCAGGTGATGCACTGCTTCAATAAGCCGTGCCTTGCTTTGATTGTTTTCTACTATTCCATCCCGTATATGCCGCACAGGGCTGATAGTAAAAATAATATTGACTTTAGTATTAAAATAAAAAAGCTGGTGAAGTGCATTATCAAACTTTTCAATAATTTCTGATATGGGCATCAGGTGTTTAGCAAACCATTGCGCCGGTGCCCGGTGACAGTTAGCTACCGGCTGAAAGTGTTCATTTACCAACTGATAGTTAAACGATGACCCAAGTGTAATAATGAGCCAATCCGCATCCTTTATAAACTGGTGGGCATTTTTTTGCGATTGATTGATTGTAGTTAAAACCAGTTCTTTATCAACACCTGAAAAACGGCTGTGGTGGTGCCAACTTTGCCAAACCTCGTTCAGATAAAACAAATCATTTTGAGTGTATTGACGGTTTTGAATATAAGATATAAGGCTGTCGCAAACGCTTGCAGGATCAAATAAAATACCATTTGGATTTTGTAATACCTCAAATTTAAAATCTGCAAGAGCACCGCCAATATGCTCGGTAAAGCAAGAACCAATAGATAGTATTTTATGCTGGTGCGATATCAGCAAAGGAGCCTTTGGCAATTTCATATCAAGCATAAAATCCATCATATAAAAATCTCGTCTGCCATACTAATACAGTTTTGTAATGCTTCCATATTAAGAGCCGGTAATACATCCAGGTTTTTAAAATAATCAACCATCCATTCCGTATTCATATTTCCCACCAATTCATTCATTGCCATTGGGCAGCCGCCAATGCCTTTTAAAGCGCCATCAAACCGGGTACAGCCGGCAGTAAAAGCTGCTTCCGTCTTTTCTTTCCAGTTTAATGAAGTGGAATGTAAATGAACGCCTATTTCAACAGATGGCAAGGCTTTAATTAAATAGCCGGTAATACCATTTATTTGCAACGCATCGGCCACTCCTACTGTATCGGCAAGTGAAATAATAGTAATACCCATTTTTACTATTTGATCTACCCATTTAAAAACCAGTTCTTCAGGGAATGGATCGCCATATGGGTTGCCAAAGCCCATAGAAATATAAACCACTAATTGCTTGTCTTTTAATAAGCATAAGTGTTGAATATCCTGCACCCTGCTTAAGGCTTCGCTGATGCTTGCATTTGCATTTAATTGCTGAAAGGTTTCGGATATGGAAAACGGAAAACCAATGTAAGAGATTTCATCATATTCACAGGCTTCCTGTGCGCCGCGAAGATTGGCCACAATAGCAAGAAGCTTGGTTTTTGAATTTTCAATTTTTAAACGGCTGACTACCTGGTGCGTATCGCTCATTTGCGGAATGGCTTTCGCCGATACAAAACTCCCGAAGTCAATAGTATCAAACCCCACCTGAAGCAAGCTGTTGATGTATGCTACCTTTTTTGCCGTGGGAATAAAATTCTTCCAGCCCTGCATCGCATCCCGCGGACATTCTATGAGTTTGATGGATTTCATTGCAGCATTCTTTGCTTCATGATTTCGTATAATATGATACCGGAAGCTACCGACACATTGAACGATTCGAAATTACCGGTCATGGGTATACTAAATTTTTCATCGCATATTTTCATCAATGCAGGAAAAACGCCTTTTTCTTCACTGCCCATAACTATAGCTAATGGATCACTCAATGTTAATTCAAATATCTTTTTACCGGCAGTCATTTCGCTTGCCATTACTTTAATGCCGTTGGCGTGTAATTCATCTACTGCTTTCATTAAACTATTTACCCGGCAGATATGAATTTTTTCCAAAGCGCCAGCCGAAGATTTCATCGCTTCCTCATTTAAAGCACCTACGCCTTTGTCAGGAATGATAACCGCCTGCGCTCCGCAGCAAACTGCGCTGCGTATAATAGCACCAATGTTTCTAACATCCGTTATCCCATCTAATATTACAAATAAAGGAGTTTCGCCGTTTCCAACCACATAATCAATTACCTCTTGCAAATTCATATACTGCACCAAGGCCGCAAAACCAATTACACCCTGGTGATTGGAACGGGTAATGGAATTCAATTTTTCGACCGGTACATATTGAATAGGAATATTCTTTTCTTTTGCCAGCTTTCTTATGGTTTCGATTGCTTCGCCATTTACGTTCTTCTGAAACAAAATTTTATCAATAGCCCTATCCGATTGTAGGGTTTCTATTAATGGCTGACGGCCGATTATGATGGATGACTTTTTCAAAAATGATTATTTAATATTTCCTTCCAGTAACAAAATTTTTACTTTTAAAATAGCGGCTACGGCCAGGGAGTCGGTGATGATTCCATTCTCTACCATTTCGTATGCTTCATTAAAAGATACTTTTTTTACTACTAATTGCTCTGTTTCTTCGGGCATTGCTTCTTCCTGTTTTAAACCTCTTGCCATAAAAATACTTCCATGTTCATCACAAACCGAATTCGACAAATGAAAGTCCATTAGTTTTGTCCACTCCCCTGCTACCAAACCGGTTTCTTCTTTTAATTCTCTTTTTGCTGATTCCAGTATATCAACCCCGAGTGGGCCGCCGCCTTCAGGAATTTCCCAGCTATATTGGTTTAGCGTATAGCGATACTGGCCAACGAGGTACGTATTCAGGTTTTCATCTAACGGGATAATACCTATTGCTAAATTTTTAAAATGTACTTTACCATAAATGCCTTGCCGCCCGAAGGATTAATGACATCATATTCCGTGACATTGATCCAGGGATTGTCGTAAATTTCTTTTCCACTCAGCGTCTTCCAGGGATTGTGTTGTTCGTTCATTATTCAAAAATAAAAACCTCCCTGATGCAGGGAGGTGGTGTGCAATATATTAAGAATTTCAAAGCAGCAAACGTAAGATGGTTGATTACTAGTTTCACGCTTACCACTTTAAGATATTTATAGTCTATTTGATACCGAAGGCTTCCTTTACCTTATCTACATAGTCCAGTTTTTCCCATGTAAATAGTTCTACCTCTTTTTTGAGCACTTTACCGTCTGGTGTTTTAAATTCCTTGATAACCTTTTCTGGTTTGCGGCCCATATGCCCATATGCCGCAGTTTCGCTATAAATAGGGTTGCGTAGTTTTAAACGTTCTTCTATAAAATAAGGACGCATATCAAAGATCCCTTCTATCTTTTTAGCAATTTCGCCATCATCCATTTTTACTTTAGAAGTGCCATAGGTATTTACATAAATACTGGTAGGCTTAGCCACGCCAATAGCATACGAAACCTGCACCAGCACTTCATCACAAACACCGGCAGCTACTAAGTTTTTGGCAATATGACGCGTAGCATATGCAGCAGAACGGTCTACTTTCGACGGGTCTTTACCACTGAAAGCTCCACCGCCATGAGCGCCTTTACCGCCATACGTATCTACAATAATTTTTCTGCCCGTCAGGCCGGTATCGCCATGCGGACCGCCAATAACAAACTTGCCGGTTGGGTTGATATGGTGCTTGATATCGGCATCAAAAAGATGCGCATATTTATCGTATTTCGCTTTTACACGTGGAATCAGAATATCTGTAATATCCTGACGGATCTTTTCCTGCATGGCTTCCTCAGTATCAAAGTCATCGTGCTGGGTAGATACTACAATAGCTTCTATACGAACAGGGATATTATTATCATCATACTCCAGCGTAACCTGGCTTTTTGCATCAGGACGTAAATATTTTATCTGGTCGTTTTCCCGGCGCAAAGCTGCTAGCTCCTGCAATATTTTGTGTGCCATATCTAAAGCCAGTGGCATATAGTCTTCAGTTTCGGCCGTAGCATAACCAAACATCATTCCCTGGTCGCCAGCACCTTGCTCTTCTTTATTTATCCGGTCCACGCCCTGGTTAATATCAGAAGATTGTTCGTGTATAGCAGATAAAATGCCGCAAGAGTTGGCTTCAAACATATACTCGCTTTTAGTATATCCTATCTTCCGGATAACGCCGCGGGCAATTTCCTGAAGATCGAGATAAGCTTTTGATTTTACCTCGCCTGCTAATATCACTTGCCCTGTAGTTACCAAAGTTTCGCAGGCTACTTTTGATTGCGGATCAAACGCTAAAAAGTTGTCAATTAAAGCGTCAGAAATCTGGTCAGCCACTTTATCCGGGTGGCCTTCAGACACACTTTCAGATGTAAATAAATAAGGCATTGATTTTATATTTTTTATAAGCTACCGGCGTTTACTATTAGCGCTGCACCGGATACTCTTTTAATTTAAAAGTTTGTTCTTTCTTTAAATTGTGTGCAAATATAGCAACCACATGGCATCTTCCGGCAATTACCCTTAAGGCAGTTTAGAGTATACTATATGTAACCGCATGGGCTGTGCAAGATTATTGCCTCCGCCTAACCGCACCCGGCCTATACCGTAGGTTGGGTTAATATTGGGTAATACCCGCACTACATCTGTAGTATTAATGCGGTAGGTTTCTCTTAGCGAAAAAGGTGCTGACAACCGCAGGTTGTAAACAGGCTCAGTCTTATTAACCACATGCTGTATATACCTCGATATATCAAATTTCCAGATGTCAATAGCATTGCCCGATGCATCTGTAGTTGCTTTGCCAATATAGCCAAGCCCCTTGAAGTTGATAGCGTTGGAAGCGTCTAATGCAAAATCATACGGAATGGTCCGGATCACTTTTTTTGCTGAATCAAACGCATCTAAAAATAAGTAGGTGGGCGGTGGAAAAGTTTGATCTGACGGATCGGACACCTGCTCTACTATCAACTCTGCACGATGAATAATGCGATTGGAAAGATTACCTAATCCTGGTATTTTAATAGTGCCGTAAGTGCCCGGCGTATTTTGTAAAAAAATTAAATTGGCTGGCGTATTATTGTCTGCATAGGTAGCGAGTTGGGAACCGGAGTAATCTCTGTTTATATAATTAGCCGCCGCCGATGTGCTGTTTAATTTAAAATATATTACCGAGGTATCCAGCACACCATTTTTAATATAGCGCACATAAAAAGAAAGTTTGGTATTGGTATCTGCCAGATTAAATCCTACCAATGCATTGGCAATACCATTGTTTTGAGGCACTACAGCAAACCCATTGAAAAACGTTTTAAAAGCCGAGTCAGAGGCATAGGCGTTGGTAGTATCATAATTTAAAAGCCGCTTACCGAAAGATATATCTAAAGGAATACGCAATTGATTGGCGGCTCTTTCTCTAAAGGGGAAAACAGAATCTTTTAAATTCTGCGGCATAAAGGTTTTTGTAGGTGCCAGTGCTGATCCCAGCGTGAAATTATTGGTCCGCATGGAATATGCCGAATCATAACGGAATGTATTGCCGGTTGCTAATTCATATACATTTACTTGCTGTGGCAGCATGCTATCGCCATAGGTTTTATGATAGCCTAACACCAATACTACAGAATCGAAAGAAACAATGCTGTCTTTACTAAATGGAAAAGAATATTTATAAGAAGAAGGCTTTAATTCAAAGAACATAGAAGCCGCTGTTTTACCAAAAAGCGGATCGTTATTAATATTACCTACAAACTGGTCGTCCGTACTAACGCTCCGTGCAGAATCTTCTGCTTCGGTAAAAATATTATTGTAAGATTCTACATTCAGCGTGGTATCGAAAGTGGTAATATTATCTACCGCCGGAATTAAATCACCGCCTAATTCCGTGGCTTCATTTATTTTTTTGCAAGAACCAAAAAGGAGGATCACAGACAATAAGGACAGGAAAGAAAAGGCCAGGCTTTGCTTCTTCACAAATAAATATTGAGCTTATTAAAAAATTACTTGTTCGCAAGATCGCTATACAACTGTAAATAGTCTGTTAAATCAGAATCTGCATTGTAGGAAAGCGTTTTTTTACCACGTACTTTCATAAATTCAGCCACCAGTTTTTTATCAACATCAGCGCTGCCAAATGTAATAGCATCTGCATAGGTAGCTCCCCCGCGGAACATAGCGTTATTATCGGCTCCTTTGTAAGGCTCCAGGTCTTTATCTTTCATCGAAGCATGTATCAGCGCTTTTTTAGTGAAATCTTCGCCCAGTTGATCTTCAAAAGTAGTTTGGCCAATAGTATATACTACTTTGCTATGAGAGAATACCGGCTCTTTTTTATAAACTGTTTTCAGGTAAGCTGGTATTAAACCAGTCATCCAGCCACTACAATGAATGATATCAGGAGGCCATCCAAATTTTTTGACTGTTTCTAATGCGCCTTTGCAAAAGAAAACGGTTCTTAATCCATTATCATCATACCATTCTTCTTTATCATCAGCAAAAACAAATTTTCTTTTAAACAAATCTTCATTATCCAGAAAATAAACCTGCAGGCGGGCATTGGGTAAAGAAGCCACTTTAATCTGTAGCGGAAAATCTTCATTATCAATAGAAACATTGATACCAGACAAGCGTACCACTTCGTGCAAGCGATGACGGCGTTCATTGATGGTACCGAAACGAGGCATGATGCAGCGCACTTCAAAATCGTTGTCGTTTGCTTTTATGGCTAACTTATTAACTATTTCCGAAAATTCCGTTAGTTCTAAATAGGGCGACATTTCATTAGCAATAAATAAAATTCTTTTCTTTGCTGACATTGTAACCGTTTTAATCTCTGGTAAAAATGTTTGCAAAAGTAACCATTTATTGTTAAAAGCACTTACCATACAACAGTTGATATACTACTGATATGATAATTTTTAAAAAAGCAGCTCTCCTTTCCACTTATTTACAACAGCAAAAAATTGATAAGAAGCTTGTGGGTTTTGTGCCTACTATGGGTGCTTTGCACGATGGGCATCTTTCGTTGATTAATTTATCAAGGTCCATTAATACGCTTACTGTTTGCAGCATTTTTATAAATCCCACACAATTTACCAATGCAGAAGATTTTAAACACTACCCGGTAACGATAGAAAAGGATATTGAACTTTTAATAAAGGCAGGATGTGATATTTTGTTTTTACCAGCCACAGAGGAAATTTACCCACCTCTCTACCATGCACCGCATTATGAGCTGGGCTTAATTGAAAACAGGTTGGAAGGCCAGTACCGGCCGGGACATTTTCAGGGTGTTTGCCAGGTAATAGACCGTCTTTTACAAATTATAAATCCGGATAATTTATACCTGGGCCAAAAAGATTACCAACAATGTATTATTATAAAGAAACTGCTTACCATTTTGAACAAACAGGATGCTATTGCGTTAACAATTGCAGAAACTAAAAGAGAAGCAAG
>JAICHT010000171.1 GCA_025924755.1 Chitinophagaceae bacterium
GGTTGAACCCGGTTTTTATAGTGGTAGGACTGTTATTATTTTCTATATTAATGATAGCCGTATTATATGTAGATGCTACTAAATTCAGCTTTCTTTTTTATGTGCTGATATTAAGTATCGTAGCTATTGCTATTATTATATTCACCGATTCCAAACTTTCTGTAGCAGAAAAAAGAAAGGTGGCCGTAATATTTATTGTTTCATTTTTTGTGATCTTTTTCTGGAGTGCTTTTGAGCAGGCAGGCGCTTCGCTTACTTTTTTTGCTGAAGAGCAAACGCAGCGGCAGGTAGGTTCGGTTACGGTTCCGGCCAGTTTGTTTCAATCGCTCAATTCTATTTTCGTGGTAGCGTTTGCACCGCTCTTTGCGTGGCTGTGGTTACGGCTGGGAAAAAAAGAACCTTCTTCTCCTACAAAAATGGCGTGGGGCCTGGCCTTGCTGGCATTAGGTTATTTGTGGATTGCCTTTGGTGTAAAAGATGTGCAGCCGGGTATTAAAGTAAGTATGATATGGTTAACCGGCATGTATGCACTGCATACCTGTGGTGAGCTTTGTTTATCGCCTATTGGTTTATCGCTGGTAAATAAACTGGCACCTTTAAAATTTGCGTCCTTATTAATGGCAGTATGGTTTACGGCCAATGCCTTCGCCAATAAATTTGCCGGATTGCTCAGTGCTCTTTACCCGGATAATGGAAAGACCACTTCTTTTTTAGGCTATCATATGAGTAATATGTACCAGTTTTTTATGCTGTTTGTTTTTATGGCTGGCGCTGCATCACTCATATTATTCTTATTAACTAAAAAGTTGCAGAAGATGATGTATGAAAAGTGATGTAGCATTTATTTTAATGCTCCATTCATTCCATATAATATCATTCGAAACTCATAGGCTTTGGTAGTCCATTAATGACCAATTTCAATGGACTAGTATCAATACCTAAATAAGTTTATAGATGAAAAGATTTGCCTTCCAACTCGTATTATTAATTATGTTTTTTTCATGTAAAAATGAATATCCAGTTAATTTAGGGAAAGGGTACAAATTAGACTATGATGGTAACAGCTATGATTGTATTCTTGATACTGAAAATACAATAATGGTTGCTGCTCATGTTGTGAGATATAGCTATGATTCAAACTTTATTGTTGCAGAGCAAAAGCCATGGTACGATTTTAGGATTTCTGGTTTAAAAGAAATGACCTATTCTAAACGTATGGAAGCCATTGAGAATAGCACGATCCGACAATATTGGATAATCAACAAAAAACAAAAAAGTGAATATAGTTTAGATACATTATCGAAGCTTGCCCGTTATTCCAATGTTTTCGGTCCCTTTAAGAAGGAAGATTATTTACAGAAGCGGGAGGAACTAGGAGTGCCGAAGGCATTACAATTAAATAGATAAGCAAAAAGCCCCAAGTTGCCCGGTGAACAATGAGTAATATTTTTAAAATTCTACTAATTAACGTTGGACTATTTATAGTTTTAATTATTTTATATTTTATTACCGGTTTTTTAGCAGGATATGGGTCAAACAATAATTATGAGGCAGCAGCATGGAGATTATATATAGGATTTTTTATTTTTCATTTGCTAATAAATTTTGTGTTGCTAATAAGAATGAAAATGGTATCTGCCTTGTATATAATATTTAGTAGTGTTGAAATACTTATTCTTTATGGAATTGTAGCATGGATATATAGATAAAAACAAATCTATTTTGTTACCTTTTAATGCAATTTTAATACATTAATAAACCCAAGTTACCTATCTGGCGCAAGTCTTTGTGCTGTGGCCCTGCGGCATAGCTGACTTGTGCTATTTCTATAACTAAAAAGTTGCAGAAGATAATGCATGAAAAGTAAAGTAAACCTTTTTATAATGCTGTAATCTTTTCGCTGCCAAAATAAGCTTGCAGCGCCACTGGTAAGCCAATACCATCTTCGGTTTGATTATTTTCCAGAAGGCAGGCCAGTATTCGTGGAAGCGCCAGTGAACTTCCATTGAGCGAATGCACCAGTTGTGTTTTTCCATTCGCGTCTTTAAAACGAATTTTCATACGGGCCGTTTGATAGCTTTCAAAGTTGGATACGGAACTTACCTCCAGCCATTTGTCCTGTGCCGCACTGTACACTTCAAAATCATAGGTAAGCGCTGATGTAAAGCCCATATCGCCCCCGCATAACCGCAGTATGCGGTAAGGTAAACCCAGCGACTGAATCAGCCCTTCTACATGCTGCACCATTTCTTCCAATATATCGTAGCTTTTTTCCGGATGTACCAATTGCACTACTTCTACTTTATCAAACTGGTGCAGCCGGTTCAGTCCCCGAACGTCTTTACCATAGCTGCCGGCTTCTCTTCTAAAGCAGGGAGTATAGGCAGTCATTTTTATAGGCAAATCCATTTCTTTCAATATCACATCCCTGTAAATATTGGTAACCGGCACTTCGGCAGTAGGTATCAGGTACAGTTCATCTACAGGCACAAAATACATTTGACCTTCCTTATCCGGCAGTTGCCCGGTGCCATACGCACTGGCGGCATTTACCATCAGCGGCGGCATATATTCGGTATATCCAGCCAGTGTATTATAGTCTAAAAAATATTGTATCAAAGCCCGCTGCAGTTTGGCTCCTTTATTTTTATAAACCGGAAAGCCGCTGCCGGTAAGCTTATTGCCCAATTCAAAATCAATCAGGTCATATTTCTTAGCTAGGTCCCAGTGTGGCACCGCACCAGCATATAACTGTGGCTTACTACCTCCTGTTTTTACTACTTCATTATCCTCGGGTGTTTTACCAACAGGAACTTTTACCGATGGTAAATTAGGCAAGCGGATCAATTCGTCGTTCAACTTTTTTTCTACCACCGCTAATTGTTCCTGTATGGGCGATAACTGCTGTTTTAATGCTTCTACTTCTTTTTTCCTTTCTTCGGCTTCTTCCTTTTGTCCTTTGCTCATCAATGCGCCAATCTCTTTGGAAGCCGTATTTATCTTAGCTTTGGTTTCATCAAAACCAAACGTCAATTTTTTGCGTTCATCATCCAGCGCTATTATAGCATCCACCAAATCCACTTCTTTAAAATGCTTAACGGCTAAGCGTTCTTTCACCTGCTGTGGATTATGGCGTAATACAGATAGTTGCAACATGCCTGTTATTTTAAGCGGACAAAGATAAAGTTTGGCAGTGAGGCCTGAGGGATTATTTACCTTTGAAAAATGTTGAATAAAGATGATTTACAAATACGATGGTTTGAACTGGAGCAAAAACTGGCAGAGCGGTTTGGAAAGAAACCAGATACAGAAAGTATTTTATTTTTAATAGGAATACAGGAACTGGGTGATATACGAAAAAAATTTACCAAAGAGCAAAAGCAGGATTTAATGCATATTGCCATTTGTACGATCATGTCATCCAGCGGGTATTACGAATTGGACCATATAGATGCCGATGGATGGCCACACTATAAACAGCTAAAGCCGATGCCTACTATGAACCCGTTTGAGCAGGAGGTTTTCTTAAAAGATCATATACTGCTTTATTTTCAAACACACGATTTTTAGCGGATATGGTATATCTAACAAAAGCATTCCACTACTTAAACAGCCAAATAGTAAAAATTTATTGAACAACTTTATCTTGCAGTTGTAATATTGTACTTATAAACCAAGCAATATGAATTTTCCGGAAAATCTGCGTTATACAAAAGATCATGA
Source organism: Chitinophagaceae bacterium (assembly GCA_025924755.1). Lineage (GTDB taxonomy): Bacteria > Bacteroidota > Bacteroidia > Chitinophagales > Chitinophagaceae > Flavisolibacter. The sequence continues at coordinate 3,724 of JAICHT010000171.1, forward strand.
ATGGATACGTGTGGAAGGCGATGAAGCTGTTATTGGAATTACCGATTTTGCCCAGCACGAATTAGGCGATATCGTGTACATTGATGTGGAAACTGTGGGGCAGGAGCTAAAGGAAGGCGCTGTTTTTGGTACGGTGGAAGCAGTAAAAACGGTATCCGATTTATTTTTGCCGGTTAATGGTACTATCACAGAAGTAAATCCTGATTTAAATTCAAATCCTGATTTGGTAAATACCGACCCATATGGCAAAGGCTGGATGGTGCGGATGAAGCTTGCAGATGCAGGAGATATTAACGCTTTGATGGACAATAAAGCTTACCAGGCATTGGTGGCCTAATTGTAAAGCGCTTAAATTTTTAGTATTGTGGATGTTCGTGAACGTCCATTTTTTATTAATAACCCATACGTTTATAGATTATGGTTTTAAAAGCGGGACACCGGTTAATTATTGCTTTACTGGTAAGCACAATTTTTACAATACTGTTTTGCCTGCCAGGTTCGGATCTGCCCGATGAAGGTTTGTTTTCGAAAATTCCTTTTTTTGACAAATGGGTGCATATCGGCATTTTTTGTACAACCATTATTGTATGGCGCTGGGCTATGCAGCTTTTTACTTTAAAACAGTTGTCTATATTAGTTTTACTGGCTGCTGTATACGGCTATCTGATTGAAATAATCCAATACAATTTTATACCGGGCCGCTCATTTGACTGGGCCGACCTTGCAGCTGATATTATTGGAAGCACTATTGGTTGCTTTCTATGGGCAAGATGGCATATATATATAAAAAAATAGACCCCTGTAGAAACAGGGGTCGCAACCAAAACTAACTGCTTATGAGAAAATCGTCGTCTTTATATAAGAAATAAATTATTCAATTTTAATAACGCAAATCTACAGACTTTATATATATAATTATTGTTAATAGTAATTAAAACATCTATTAAAACCTACATATCTAAAGACCTATAATTTATAAGCTAAAAATGATGCCAAAGACAAAATAACATTGTTAAATGGTAACTTCCTAGCAATTTGTAGACAAATCTACACTGTCACCTCAATATTTTAATCCCAACTACATATTTATGCTTACTACAAGTATTGATAAGACTTAATTAGTTAGCCTGTCAATCCTGCTTCGCCATTTTTTCCGCATTTTCTGCAAACTGAAGCGCATCAATCAACTCGTCTATATTACCGTTTAATACATCCTGCAAATTGTAAAGAGTTAATCCTATGCGATGGTCTGTAACCCGGCCTTGCGGAAAATTATACGTGCGAACTTTAGCGCTCCGGTCGCCGGTGCTTACCAGGCTTTTACGATGGCGGGAGATTTCTTCTTCCTGCTTACGCACCTGCTCTTCGTACAGCCGGGTGCGTAGCATATTCATGGCTTTTTCGCGGTTGCCCAACTGGCTTCTTTCCGTTTGACACATTACTACCGTGCCGGTAGGTATATGGGTGAGCAATACTTTTGTTTCCACCTTATTTACGTTTTGGCCTCCCGCGCCGCCGCTTCGGGCTGTTTCCATTTTTACATCGCTTTCTTTTAGTTCAAAATCTATTTCTTCGGCTTCGGGCATTACCGCTACGGTAGCGGCGCTGGTATGCACCCGGCCACTGGTTTCCGTATCAGGCACCCGCTGCACCCGGTGTACGCCGCTTTCAAACTTCAGCGTGCCATATACATCTTCGCCTATTACCTCCAACTGCGCCTCTTTATATCCGCCTACCGTTCCTTCATTTTCGCTCAGCAAAGCCGTTTTCCAGCCTTTTCCTTCGCAATAGCGCAAGTACATCCGCAGCAGATCGCCGGCAAACAAACTGGCCTCGTCGCCACCGGTGCCGGCCCGTATTTCTATAATGGCATTTTTTTCATCTTGCGGATCTTTAGGAATCAACATCTGGCGGATATCGCTTTCCATCTGCAATTTTTTTTCTTCAGCTTCCGGAAGTTCCACTTTAGCCAGTTCTCTCATTTCCTCGTCATCGCCGTTCAGCGCTTCTTTATAAAAGTCAATATCATCCAGTACTTTTTTGTAAGCAGTATAGGCATTTACAAGCTTTTCCAGGCTGCGGTATTCCTTACTGTATTGACCAAATTTTTTATTATCGGCAATAATGGATGGGTTGGTAAGGGCCACGCCTATTTCATCAAAACGGGCTTTAATAGCTTCAAGTTTATCTAACATGGTAAAAATTGGTTGGCAAAATTAAAAGATTTGTCAGCCACTAACGGCGTATTTTAGAGCTAAGATGCGTTATCGAAAACTTAAAGCGGCTAAAATTTTTAACGGGGTTGAATTTTTAGATGAAAACCAGGTGCTGATTGTAACGGAAAATGGAATAGTAGAGAAAATAACTTCGCAGGCAGACGCAGGGGACGATGTGGAATTATTGGATGGAATACTGACGCCCGGATTCATCAACTGCCATTGCCATATTGAGCTAAGCCATATGAAAGATGTCATTCCACCGTATACCGGCCTGGTTGATTTCTTACTGGCAGTGATTAAAAACCGAAGTACGGAAGCCGAACAAATTGAAGAAAGCATTGCCGCTGCCGAAGAAGAAATGTATGCGAATGGTATAGTAGGCGTGGCAGACATTTGCAATACGCCGTATGCAATAGCTGTTAAAAAACAAAGCAGCCTACGTTGGCACAACCTGGTAGAAGTCATCAATTTACATGATAGCAATTTAGAAAAGCAACTGGCGCATTATAATGCAGTATTGGATCAATATCAATCTTTGCCGGGCAATAGTGTATTAACGCCGCATGCGCCTTATACGGTAAGTGCGGCCACGTATAAAGCAATCAATGCGGCAACGGCTAATCAAATCATTTCCATACATAACCAGGAGACCGAAGCGGAAGCTGAATTATTTCAAAAAGGTACCGGCAATTTTTTGAAACTATATGCGCAGTTTGGAAGCCACCAGTCTCCGTTTGCAGTAAGCAGCACTTCCAGCCTGCAAACGTACTTGCCTTACTTTACCAACGGACAAACAGTATTGCTGGTGCACAATACTTTTATTACAGAAGATGATATTTTGTTTGCAAAAGAGCATGCAGAAAAGCATGGGTTGACCCTAGTATATTGTTTATGCCCGAACGCCAACAAGTATATCGAAAATGCAATGCCTCCTGTCGAATTGTTGATGAAGCATGATTGCCATATCGTATTAGGTACCGATAGTTACAGCAGCAACTGGCAATTAAATATAGCATCCGAAATAAAAACATTATTAACTGCATTTCCGAAATTATCATTGGAGGCCGTTTTGAAATGGGCTACTTACAATGGCGCCGTTGCCATGCAGTGGCATGATATGCTTGGAAGTTTTGAAAAAGGAAAAAAGCCTGGTGTAGTAGTATTGGATGAAAAGAAATTTACATCTCAACGGATTGTTTAACTCATAATATCCCGCATTACGGGCAGGGTGCGCAGGGTGCCAAAATCGGGCAGGTGCAATGCATAGTAACTTTCATAAGCACTAAGTAGTTTTCTTCGAAAGTCGCGGTTCAGGTGCAGTTCCTCCAGGTCGGCAGGCTGCCTTGTTTTTAATATATACGAGGTTACTTCTGCTTCTTTACCTTCTATATAGTTGGCATGTCCGGGTGGGTTGGATACAAAAGTACCTTCTTCCAAATCTAAATAATGCTGTTGCTCCGAATATTCATCACTAATACTGAAACCAAAAAAACCGGCTAAATGCAACGCAAAAAAAAGTGGAAAGTTGGCAGTAACCGTATCGCTGGCAGCATCCAAATGCAATA
>JAICHT010000172.1 GCA_025924755.1 Chitinophagaceae bacterium
ATGTATGGCGCAGTTCAACTACAAAATAAATAAACATGAGTGCTGTTGCCGTACATAATTTAGTGAAGCAGTATAAAACAAAAAAAGAAACAGTTGAGGCTGTAAAAGGCGTTTCATTTGATGTGGCCAAAGGAGAATTGTTTGGTATAATTGGTCCGGATGGAGCAGGAAAAACGTCCCTCTTCCGAATGCTGACTACTTTATTGCTACCCGATGGCGGCGATGCTACAGTTGATGGTTCTGATATTGTAAAAGACTTCAAAGCTATTCGTAGAAAAGTAGGCTATATGCCCGGGAAATTTTCGTTATACCAGGATCTGAGCGTGGAAGAAAACCTGCAATTCTTCGCTACCATTTTTAAAACGACCATCCAGCAAAACTATAACCTGATCAAAGATATTTATGTACAAATAGAGCCATTCAAAACTCGTAAAGCTGGCAACTTATCCGGGGGCATGAAGCAAAAACTGGCTTTGTGTTGTGCACTTATTCATAAACCCGTTGTGCTTTTTTTAGATGAACCTACTACCGGCGTAGATGCTGTTTCGAGAAAAGAGTTTTGGGATATGCTTAAAAATCTGCAGCAACAAGGCATTACTATTATGGTTTCCACACCTTATATGGATGAAGCTTCTTTATGCAATAGGGTTGCTTTGCTGCAAAGTGGAAAAACATTATCAATTGGCACACCTGTAGAAATCATAAGTGCTTTTACCCATATGATCCTAGCTGTCAAATCCCAAAATATGTTTGGTTTGTTAAAAGATTTATCAGCTTCGAAAATGGTGGAGGACGTATACTCCTTTGGAGAATATCATCATGTTATTATGAAAGAGGGCTACAGCACAGAGGAGCTTCTGCAATATGTAACTGCCAAAGATCATTCGCAAATAGAAATGCATACTGTATCCCCAAGTATTGAAGATTGTTTCATGCAACTCATGAAAAAATAAAAATGATTGAACAACCTATTATAAGTGCACACCAGCTGACCAAGCGTTTTGGCAATTTCACCGCTGTCAATGCTATTTCTTTTGAAGTGCAAAAGGGAGAGATATTCGGCTTTTTGGGTGCAAACGGCGCCGGCAAAACTACTGCTATGCGAATGCTTTGCGGCCTTTCGATACCTACATCCGGAACGGCTACGGTTGCTGGCTTTGACGTGTACAAACAAACAGAAAAAATCAAAAAGAATATTGGCTACATGAGCCAGAAATTTTCGTTGTATGAAGATTTAACCGTTAAGGAGAATATTCGTTTTTATGCCGGCATTTATGGCAAAAGTGATGAGTTCATTAAAGAGAAAACAAACCGCTTATTGAAGCAGTTGCATTTGGAAAGTGAAGCTAATAAACTGGTTGGCTCTTTGCCTTTAGGGTGGAAGCAAAAACTGGCATTTTCCGCAGCTGTTTTTCATGAGCCGCAGATCGTGTTTCTGGATGAGCCTACCGGCGGTGTTGACCCCGTAACCCGCAGAGAATTCTGGAATATGATTTACGAAGCAGCCGCATCGGGTATTACTGTATTTGTAACGACGCACTATATGGATGAAGCGGAATATTGTAACAGGGTTACGATTATGGTAGATGGCAGGATTGAAGCATTGGATACGCCTTCAGCATTAAAGCAAACGTATCATGCCGCTACCATGAACGACGTGTTCCTGCATCTGGCAAGAAAAGCAAATAGAAATGGGGACTGACTTTGTACGGGACAAGCCAAAGAATGAATAAAGAATTTAGAAATTAAGTGAGCAATGCAATGAATTGTGAAGATCTCAATACGTAGGAGGATTACCTAAATAATTTAAACTATTGGTTTCTATATGAAACAGTTTTTAGCATTCGTAAAAAAAGAATTTTTTCATATCTGGCGGGATAAGCAAACATTGCTCATATTATTGGGTATGCCCATTGCGCTGATCATGATCTTTGGCTTTGCTTTAACCACGGAAGTAAAAAATTCGAAGTTGGCCGTACTAGATTTTTCAAAAGATGTAGCCACCCGTGAAATTATTACGGAACTGGATGCCAGCCGTTATTTTGATCTGGTAGGGGTTATTCATACCTATAAGGATATTGAAGACCTTTTTCATAAAGGAAAAGCAAAAATAATTATTGTATTCCCCCCTTCCTTCCAAAGCAACCTGCAGCATTTTAATACGGCACCTGTACAAATTATTGCCGATGCCTCCGACCCCAACGTTGCTACTACTTTAACCGGATATGCCATTACTATTATAATGGATTATCAAAAGCGACTGACACAAAACAAAAAGTTGCCTTACACCATCCAAACACAATTACGAATGTTGTACAATCCGCAATTGAAAGGCACCTATAGTTTTGTACCCGGTGTGATATCCATGATCTTGATGCTGGTTTGCACAATGATGACGGCCATAACAGTTGTGCGGGAAAAAGAAACCGGCACTATGGAAGTGCTGTTGGTTTCGCCACTGCATCCTATAAAAGTGATATTGGCAAAGGCTGTACCTTATTTACTCATCTCTGTAATCAACATCATTAGTATTTTGCTGCTCAGTATGTTTGTACTGGATGTGCCTCTCAGAGGTAGTTTGCTATTGTTGTTAAGTGAAAGCATTTTATTTACCGTCACCTGTTTATCGTTTGGTTTATTGATCTCCACCGTCACGGACTCGCAACAAATGGCGATGTTTATTTCTTTAACAGGATTGTTTTTACCCACCATTATGCTCAGTGGCTTTTTGTTTCCCATAGAAAACATGCCATTGGCATTACGGGTAATATCTAACATTGTTCCGGCAAGATGGTATTACCAGATTGTTCGGGCAGTAATGATCAAAGGATTACCCTTAAGCACGGTATGGAAAGAAACGGCCATATTAAGTGGCATGACGGTAGTGCTGCTATTGGGAAGTTTGAAAAATTTTAAAATCCGGCTGGCATGAGAACGCTGAAGTTTTTACTACAGAAAGAGTTCAGGCAGATCTTCCGCGACCCCGCCATTTTGAGAGTGATCTTTGTAGTGCCCATCCTGCAATTGTTGCTGCTGCCCTGGGCTGCAGATTATGAAGTGCGCAATATCAAACTGGCCATTGTAGATCATGACCATAGTGACTATTCACGCCGCCTGACTTCTAAAGTAACAGCATCGGGTTATTTTCAATTAGACCAATATACCGACTCCTACAATACAGCATATAAAGAGATTGAAAAAGATAATGCCGATATTATAATAGTGATACCAGCCCATTTTGAAAATGACCTGGTACATGAGAGTGAGGCCACGGTGTTTTTTGCCATTAACGCCATCAATGGCGTGAAAGCAGGTTTGGGTTCGTCTTATTTACAAAGCATTGTGCGGGACTTTAACAGCGAGGTGCGGGATGAATGGATACAAATACCCCGGTTTAGTCCTGATATAAATATTGATGTGCGTCCTAACAACTGGTACAATCCCCTCATGAACTATAAATTTTTTATGGTACCCGGCATATTGGTAATGCTGGTCACCATCGTGGGTTCTTTTCTTACCTCTTTGAATATTGTAAAGGAAAAAGAGATCGGTACCATCGAACAAATTAATGTGACACCAGTAAAAAAGTATCACTTCATATTAGGCAAGCTGATACCCTTTTGGATATTGGGCTTGCTGATATTAACGATCGGAATGTTCATAGCATGGCTGCTGTATGATATTGTTCCGGTTGGCAGCTTTTTTACAATATATGTTTTTGCAGCAGTTTATCTTTTAGCGGTATTAGGGTTCGGTTTGTTGATCTCTACTTTTTCCACGTCGCAGCAACAGGCCATGCTGGCCACTTTCTTTTTATTTATGGTATTCATTCTTTTAGGTGGCTTATATACTCCTATTGAAAGCATGCCGCTTTGGGCACAATGGTTTACAAGGTTCAACCCTGTAACTTATTTTATTGAAGTAATGCGATTGGTGGTACTAAAGGGAAGCAGCCTTTCTGATATTTCTACCCATATTGGTATTGTATTTCTATTTGCGGTTATGGTAAATACCTGGGCTGTGTTTAGCTATCGGAAACGAAACGCTTAAATTTATTTCCCTTTCAATTTACCATACATAAAATCCAAGGTGGCTGCATCGGGCAATGGCTCTGCTTCTTGCTTTACACCTAATATCATTATTTGTTTATCATTGGTAGTATAAGCTGGCCATTGCGGCAATCCCTTGCTGTTTGGATTACCGGTAGCTATAAAGTTGGCCCAGTAAGAAGACATAGTAGTAGCCAACTCCTTATCAACCGGCTCCCACGGACGATTCACAAACTTTAAATTATCATATGCATATGGAACTTCGCCGGTATGAAACGCACCATACTTCACATAGGCACCGGTTGCAGGTACTTTGCGGGTAAACCGATATACATAAACCTTTTTGCCCTGGCTGCTTTCCATATTAGCCCAGGTATAATTTTGCACACCAAAAATCATATCACGAGAAAGCTTTAACTGCGAAGCAGTCGCTTCGGTATCGGTATCAGCAGGATAATATTTCAAAAAAGCAGTGGAATCTGAACCATATCGTTGTGCGGCCTGCTTGCGGAAATCAGATGCGTTTTTCGTAGGGCCAAATAGTAAACCTTCATCTTCGTTCCAGCCGGTAAGCAGCGTTACATCATTTTCTTTTTGTGTAGCAAATATATTGGCAATAGCATCCGGCAATACATAACCATCGGTAATGGGTCCCATGCCTTGCGCTTTTTTCAATAAAGAATCTGCCGGTATATTTCTTAGGGCTGCAATAGAAGAAGCGTTGAATGCTTCTGCTGTTTTTACACCGTTCTGTTCGGCCTGTTGTAAGGAAAGATAATCATTGGTAAAGTTGGCGCCGCTTTCTGCAATTGCTTTTGTAAATAATCCCTTAGCCAGGGGTGATGCTACCAAACAGTTTACACTCATAGCACCCGCCGATTGTCCGGCGATGGTTACGTTGGCGGCATCACCTCCAAAGCCTGCAATATTTTTCTGCACCCACTTCAGGGCTGCAATCTGGTCCATCAATCCATAATTACCTGATGCATTATTTCCGGATTCTTTAGTGAGTTCGGGATGTGCAAAAAAACCGAATATCCCTACCCGGTAGTTCATACTTACAAACACGATTCCTTTTTTCGCCATGGCTTCTCCGTCATAGATAGGAACGGCACTGCCGCCGCTTCCAAAACCACCACCATAGATCCATACCAGTACCGGACGTTTTTCATTTACTGATTTTGCGCCGGTCCATACATTCAGATACAAACAATCTTCGCTAATAGGTGCTGCAGGAATCAGGAATTCTTCCGACCACATACTAAATGGTGCAGGCTTAGCCTGCATAGGACTGGGGCCAAAGGCTTCGCACTTTTTTACGCCGGTCCATGGCGCAACGGGTTGTGGCGCTTTCCAGCGCAAGTTGCCTACCGGTGGTGCTGCAAAAGGAATTCCTTTGAATATATGAATGCTTCCTTCTTTGCTTTGGCTGCCGGAAACAAGCCCTGCATCCGTTTTTACGATACCAACCGGATCTGCCGGAGGCGTAAACGATGACACCAGTAAAAAACTTATGCAAATGGAAAGAAGCAAACGTAATGACATAGTGAGTTATTTTAAAAGAACCGATTGGTAAACTGATAGGAGGCTATTAGATTAAAACGATGGAGATATGAATAATTATTTTTAATTACTCATATCTCCATGATACAAAAATAAATCAAAAGCGAGCCACTGGATTTACTTTGCAGCGGCAGCTATACTTAATAATTCCTGGTCGGGATGGTTGCGTACCACGCTTTGATTATCGAATATCATAGTAGCGCCATCAGCAGGTGTATAAGCCGGCCAGTGTGGTAATCCTTTAGCATTTGGATTGCCAGTTTTTGCGAAATTGATCCAGGCGCTGCTCATCTTATCTGCCAGTGCATAGGCTTCTTTTCCACCTCCTGTCATTTCTTCGCAACGGCTGATATTATCAAACACAAAAGCAAGCTCCATACAATGCATAGCTTTATAGATACCATCGTTTACAGGCGATTGCCAGGCAAATAAATACATATATACTGGTGCGGTACCGGAGGTGGCTTTTTGGTTGGCCTGCCGTATAGCACCTTGTCTGAACCGGAGGTCAATATCCGTATAGTTGGATGGTTGTGTGGTAGAATTGGGATATGCTTTTTTTACAGCGGCCATATAAGCATCCGATTTATCGCCGTATTGTTTTTGCAACGTCTCTTTTACCTGTTCCATCGTCTGGTCTTTTTGTCCGGGCATGAACGGCGTAAATTCGTTTTTGGTGGTTCCTACCAGCAGCGGTATGTTTTTAGATAGTTCTACTGCCTGAGGATCGGTAACCTGGTATGGAAGAAACGTACCATCGTGAACCGGTCCCCAGCTTAAACCAAAACCACCCACCGTTTTGCCTTCTGCTTTGAGGGCATCCGATACTTTACGGGTAGCTTCTTTACCGGCGGCGTTCAGGCGTTCATAAGAAATATGCTGAAGCGAATCTACCTGCGAAGCCTGTAATCCCAAGGCATCCAGCAAGGCAGCAGCCACCCGCTTAGACACATCGCTTTCTGTAAAATCGGATACATAACTTCCGCTTTCAACAATCGCTTTATGAAACAATCCTTTTGCAGAAGGAGCACACATTAAAGTAGATACTTTGCCGCCACCACCGGATTGGCCAAAAATGGTTACATTATCCGGATCGCCACCAAATGCAGCAATATTTTGCTTTACCCATTGCAAAGCCATTACAATATCCAGCATTCCTACATTGGCAGAGCTTTTGTATTTATCGCCATATGCCGATAGATCTAAAAACCCTAATACGTTTAACCTGTGATTAATGGAAACCACTACCACATCACCCTTTTTGCTTAAGTTTTCGCCATCATAAGATGGTAGTTCCACAGAAGAACCGGCAGCAAAACCGCCTCCGTGCAGCCATACCATCACCGGCCTTTTTTTGTTATCGTTTATCTTAGGCGTCCATATGTTCAGCGTCTGGCAGTGTTCATTGGTATATCCCCAATCGTGATGAAACGGAAATTCAAACTGGTCGTTTACAGTAACGGTAGGATCAGTTGGGCAAACAGGACCGTAAGTTAGGGAACTGCGAACCTCCTGCCAAGGCGTAGGCTTTGCCGGAGGCATAAACCGGTCGGCCTGTGCATATGGAATGCCTTTATATGTAAATACCGTATTATGAATATACCCTCTTACTTTGCCACTTTCTGTTTCGGCAACGGCTATATTTTTACCTGCCGTTACAGTACCGGTATTACCTTGACAAAAAGCCAATACAGGTATAAATACCATTCCTAAAAGCAAGAGGCGTGACATACGTTCTTTCATTCTTTTTATTTAAATCAGTTTATAATTTGTATGAATTCGATTTATCTGCAACACTATTTTTTTGAATATTGTTCCATTAATTGGTAACGGTCTGCATGTTGTTCGGGCACTACCCTGGTATTAACATCGATATGCATTACCGGAACC
>JAICHT010000173.1 GCA_025924755.1 Chitinophagaceae bacterium
CAGCTTTTGTTTGTACTAATTTAATAAATTTTATAGATAAGTTTAGTAGAAAGAAATGAATGATACCCTCTTGTCACTTTATTTAAATAACGACATAGCCTCCGTCTAATACATTCTTCAGAAAGAACGAGTAATCGATCCAGGCAAAGCCTTTATCGCCCCATGCAGTACTCCAGGAATTCATCATTCTGAAAGCATTTTTACTATCATCATATCCTGCAATAATCATAGCATGTGGTTGTCCGAGAGAACCCTCTCTTTCTTTCCATATATAGGGTGCTGTAATATTTCTAAATCCATCATCTACACTGATGGCAAATAATACTGGTTTCTTGTCTGCTATGGCTTTTTTTAATAAGATGAGATCGTGCAAGTTTACTTTTTGCCATCCTTTTATTGCATAGCTTTTTGCTATGCTTCGTTGTATGCTATCAGGTTGCTTCAAACATTCCTGCGGGTCATACGGCATAGTGCTTAAAGAGCAACTGCCTTGTGTTTTCAACAGGTAAAGATTGTCCAGAAAAGAAGTGCAGGAACAGTTGCCTTTCGTAATTTGATTATAGGTAAACTTAGGACTCAAATTTCCTGTATCTTGATACGGCTTGCCTGTTGCAAGGTGCATGTAATAACTTCCAACTCCATAAACAGTAGCCCAGGCGGTGCAGGAGCCTTGGTTACCCTGATTTCCGGCCGCAGGCATATCAAGAAGAACAGCCGGGGGTAAGGGTGCTGATGAAACGGGAATATAAGTTGCCGTATCTTCAATAGCAATTCCTAAGGCCGATACTCCTCCATTACAATAACCGGTAGCAAAAGGATAATCAGCAGATAGCGTATCTGTTTTTACCTGTTTATTATCTTCCAGCGACCGCTCTTTATGACAGGCGAACAGGATAAGTACTATTGACCCAATAAAAAGCAATAATTTTTTGACTCTCATTGTAATTTGAATTTCATTAGTATCCTGAAAGTAAAGCCAGGGGAATGACTTTTTAATTTACTACAATTAGGTCAATTATCCAACTGGTGAATGCCTTCTTAATATGGCGAATAATGTATATAGATTAAGGAAGTATCGATAAATGAAAAGAGAATCACATGTGCTTTTTGATTTCATCAAAACATATCAATTTGCTTTTGAATGATCAGTTTGTCAGCCATTGTCCTGGCCAGCAAAAGTGCTTTTTCAAAATTCATTTTAGCCTTATTATTATCAATGCCTCTGTATAGTTCACCAAGCAATGCATAGTAATACTGATTGCCGGTTAATTGCAGTTTTTCTGCTTCGGCAATGGCTTCGGTTTTCCCATTTGCTTTGGAAAGTGCATAGGTTCTGTTGAGTGCCGCAATGGGCGAATATTCTATTTGCAATAGCTGGTTAAAGAGTTGTAAAACGGCTTCCCATTTTTCTTTTGTGTCAGCTTTAATAGTATGCCAATAAGCGATGCCTGCCTCTAAATGATATTTTGAGATTTTATTTCCTTGTGATGCCTTATTCAAGAAAAACATTCCTTTTGAAATCAGTTCCTTATTCCAGCGTGTTTCGTCCTGGTCGTAGTATAAAATTAGTGCTCCGTTTTCTGCCTTTCTTGCTTCAAACCGGGAAGCATGGAAACACATCAAAGAAAGTAACGCATTTACATTGGGTTGATCTGTTTGTTCGTTTTCAATAAGCAGGTACGTTAATCGCATCGCCTCCAGGCAAAGATCTTCGCGTAATATTATATCCCGGCTTTCCGAATAATATCCTTCACTAAAAAGCAGATATAAAGTCGTCAGTACACTTTCTAAGCGTTCATCAATTTCGGTTTCGCACGGAAATGCTATTTGCACTTTTTTAGCCCGTAATTTTTCTTTAGCTCTGAAAAGCCTTTTGTTAATAGTTTCTTTATTGGTTAAAAAAGCAGTTGCAATTTCGTCAATACCAAATCCGCAAAGAATGCGAAGCGATAAACCCACTTGTGCTTCGGTAGTTATAGACGGATGACAAATAGCAAACATCATTTGCAGTTGACTGTCCTGGATATTTTTTTCAGACAGATCAATTTCAATCTGCTCTTTGGGTGAGCTGTATATTAATTGTTTAGTGATCTTTTTTGAAAAAAGAGCATCACGCTTAAGATAACTGGCGGCTTTATTTTTTGCTACAGTGTATAGCCAGGCTACAGGATTTTCGGGAAGGCCTTTATACGTCCAGGTCTCAAGCGCCGATAGAAAGGTGTCACTTGCAATATCTTCAGCAATTTCAATATGCTCCATGCCGAAAAGCTTACAAAGTACAGCCGTAATTTTCCGGAACTCGGTTCTAAATAAATGCGGTATTAATTCTTGCTTTTCCATAGTCAACAAAAGCCCTTGCTATAGCAGTCAGGGCTTTTGTATTTCTTATTTGGCGTGATCTCCTTTGGCAATTTTGCGTACTTCTACACTATTGCCTTCTCCCTGTAAAACCGGGCAACCTTTTGCAAATTCAACTGCTTCCTCTACAGAACCTGCTTTCACTATAATATAGCCACCGATGGTTTCCTTTATTTCTCCAAAAGGCCCATTGGTAACCACATTGTTATGTCTCACCACCCTTGCATCGTCAAAAGGTAAGCCATTGCCGCCGCTGAATTTATTTTGCGCAGCAATACCGCCAATCCAGTCCATGGTTTGTTTCATCCAGATTTGCATTTGCTCAGGCGATGCCAGCTTTTGGCCATCTTCGTGTCTGAAAATTAAAATGAATTCTTCCATTTTGATTATGATTTAATAATTTAAAAACAAATAACAACTGAACCTTTACAGATTGGACAATAAAGCAAATAAATTTTTAAGCATTGATTACACTAACTATTGATCCTGTCTATACCAGCCAAATTAAATGTGCAGCTTTCACAATCCATATTTGACCCATTAATTAATCAGTAAAGATTTAAAGCTTTTCAGTATCGGTAAATTCATATCATCTGACTCAATGCTATTGCAGCGGTGTAAAACAAATTGCCGGCTGATGATTCTTCAGCCGGCAATTTGCAATAAGATGTTAGCAGTAGTGCTATTATTCAGCGGTAATCCTATACATGCCTCAGTGTAATGCAACTGCTATTGGTATATATATTATTCTTCTCTTCTCCCAAAAGTAAGCGCATGCGAAAGCCGTAGTGAAAACATATTAAGTGTGGGATCATTGGACACAAATACGTGCTGAAACCGAAGCCCGATATTAAATGCAATTCTTCACGGGAAAATATAGCCTGTACCGATACCTGCGGGTTACGCCTTTTGCTTTTTGTTCCAGCCAGCCATCACCATCCGGCGTAGATATAGGATGTCCTACTTCATCGTATTTCTGAATATCAGTAGCGCCAATACTATAACCAGCAGTTGGTTCAATATACAGGCCGGTGCCGCTTCCGTTTAATGTATAGCGATAGCCTAACAGCAGAGGAACAAGCGCTACATTGTTATCGTTGTGTTTGAACACGTAAAACCCTGCTTCGGTGGTGACAGCGCTTCCTTCTGATACTGGAATTCCAAAGTTTAGAAAGCCGCCAAAACCTGTGGCTGAAAAGCCTTTTGAAGATAAATGGGCGACTTCAATTTGTGCACTCAGGCAGGTGCAGATAAAAAATGACAGGACAAAAAATACTGATTTTAATTTTGATTTCATAAGACGGTTAATTAGTGTAACAAGGATAAAAAGAATTTGCCAAATTTCATAATGCAAGCGTTTAGTAATTCTACAATTTGGATTTAAGATGTTGCGCCTATGTCTCTTAGTTACTATATCAAAGTTTGATATTGGGAGTAGTTATGCTTCGTCTTCTTTTGTGTGGTGTTTAGCTGCAACCGGTTTTAATATGGGCAACTGGATATGAAACTTCTGAGCCACCACTCTTGTTAATATTACGGTCAATGCAGCAATCAGCTCAGTTACACTTGTCGGCAAATAGAAATGATGGCAAATAAAATAAACAACTCCGCCTGCTACACAAGCCAGCGCATAAATATCTTTTCGAAACAGCAGCGGCACATCGTTTAACAACACATCTCTAATAACACCACCTGCCGACCCTGTGATAGTGCCCATAACGATGCAAACCCAGAACGGCAAACCTGCTGCAATGCTTTTGCTAATACCAACTATTGTAAACAAACCGAGCCCTATAGCATCAAACAAAAACAACGTTTGACCCCACCTGAATAGTTTTTCTTTAAACAATAGTGTGGCAAGCAGTGCTACACCAGTTGTTAGAAAGTATTTTCCATCCAGCATCCAAAAAGGAGTGACATACAATAATACATCTCTTATAGTTCCTCCGCCAATGGCAGTTGCTAATCCGATTATATAAGCGCCAAACCAATCAATATGCTTGCGCGATGCCAACCTAATGCCACTAATGGCAAATGCAAAGGTGCCCAACAGGTCTAGTAGTATTATGGAATTGACTTGCAAAAAGTGTTGTGTTTGTATATTTTTTGCGAAAAAGAATTGCTGAAATTAAATAATAAGTGCCTTTTAATTGCTGCTGATGTTTCGTACTTGCCTCAAGTTAAGGAACTGGTAATCCTGCAGTTGAACACTAATTTACTATTGTTAATTTACTTGTCATACTCCGGGTATTTTGTCACCCCTGTTTCGAAAATATGTTTGTTGGAGGTAGTGCATTTTTACAGCTTTCTGCCTTTTCTCCTATAAGAAAACATGTCACTAAAATCATTTCTCTCGACAAATCTAATTCGGTTTGTCCAAAAGTTTTACTACTTGTCAGAGTAGCAAAAAAAACAAATGAAATTAAAAGATTAGTCGCATAGAGGTTTTTTACTGTTAAGATTTGTAGGGTGTCCGCTATAATTGCACACAACGTTGACGGCTAGGCGAAGAAATGGTTTTTATAGCTCGTCAGCCGAATAACAGAAATAAAGATAAATAGAATGACTAACGTTCAGCCTATGTTCGTCTAGCCAATAGCCGATGCTGATTAAAGATATAATGATAAATATTAAAAACAAATGTTTCATTTCTTTTCGTCCGCCAGGGCTGTAGCTAAATAGCGAACTAGTGCCGATGGCTTGTCTTCGCCCCGCTATATACGCCAATGCGCTGTTGGCTGCTGGTAAAGTCCCGCTACAGTTTATGGTCATATGTCACAATTTTTGTGATTTTCCACGAGCCGTTTTGTTTCTCCCAAATATGAACGAACTTAAATGTCCCGCAATCCAGTTTTCCATTTTCTGTATGGCAAAACGTATGTCTGCCGGTTTCAATAGCACCATAGCCTTTAATTGGGTAAACTTCTAAGCTACCATTCACAAGCGTACGTGTCAATACATAATCATTTTGAAACAATCCTTTGAAGGCCGCTATTGTCTGTTCATAATTACGGACACCAATGTTGTCTTGGTAAACTTCAAGATTAGAAGAAAAAAATTGCTTTAGGCTTTCCAAATTTCTGGTATTAAAAGCTGTAAAGAGAAGACTGTCTTGATGTGCAATAGAATCATAAAGTGCTTTATCAGCGGGAGTATAAACTGTGGTTTTTTCTCTCTGAATCGACTTTGTCTCTGAACAAGCAAAAAAGAAAAAAGTCGTTAAGCATAAAGGCAGCAGTAAAGTTTTAATGTTCATCTCGATTTTGTTGTTTTAGTACTGACTTGCAAAGCTTGTAACCAACGGGGAAGGGCTTGCTGCTGTATGGTTATTTGAAAAACTTTACTTCAGCATTATTCCAATTGCAAATTAAAGATATAACGTACAAAATATATTCAAAAGCCCATATTGTAGCAAACCATTGTTAGGCGCAGTTTTGTTTTATAAGCGTCTTTCATAACTTGTGGTTTTTGAATACACTCTATGATAGATTACTTATTCTATTTTATACAGGAAAAATACAAGCAATGGGGTGAAGTAGATGTTCCAAAAGTGTATGCTTTGACTATAATATCAACTCTTCAACTATTTAATGTTATAACAATCTTAGTGACTGCTTTGATTTTAAATCTTATCAAAGTAGAAGTAATAAGTAATGTAAATCTCGTAATTGCTACAGTTGTAATCCTATTAGTTAACTACTTTTATTTATTCCAAATAAAAGGAAGTGACACCATCATCACTTAGTTTAAAACGGACAAGACTAATTTCAAGATGCTGAAAACTTGGGCACTTTCCTATGTCATCGTTACTGTAACATCACTGCTTCTCGTGATGTGCATTTATTTGTATAGCTAAAAGCTGTTTAGCAGAAGAAACCCTATTGCGCCTAACTAGTTAATACCGCACTTCTTTGTTCAACTTTTCATTGGTTTTCAATGTATCTTTGAACAAGCCGTACATTAAAATAGAGTTAGTGCGGAATAAAGAAAGCGCAAGTTTTTCACATTTAAAAGCACCTGCGTTAGTTTCCTGTGTCTTTTTATTCTTTGTAAGCAACCATATGAAACAAAAGCTGCAACTACATTACTATAATGTAAAGCTCCAGATAGGGCTGGTGAACCTCAAAACCGTTTACCTGCTGAAGCCAAAACCTACACTCTTGCTGGCAGAAGTATATAGAGGGAAACTTGTTTACCGGGCCAAAGGTTCAAGTAAAAGAATCAGCTATGATCAGATAAAGAAAGGGTTACTGAAGAAAGTCTTCTGGATAGTGGAAGAAGTACCGGACTGGCTGCAATAAAACAGGTAAATCTTCTCCTGTATGGTATGTGATTCTTCAGTGTGGCCTACTTATTTTCAAGGGCAATCCCTTTAAAGATTATCTGCATTTGGTTTTTAAAAGACTACCTTTAAGATACTTAAGCAAGCACATTGTAATATTCTAATCTGTCACGTCTTCTTAACAGTTTCAATTCTTACCGCTGCCTTAAGGAATCAATTACTTCAAATAAGTTATTATGAAAAGGTTTTTATTATCGTTAGGTATGCTGTTATCAGCAGGAGTTGTTTTTAGCCAGGCCACAAATGGCACTGTAGAGTATAAAAGGGTGCCGCTGCCTGCCGCGGTAATAGAACTGCCTTATCCCCCTGCTGTGGTAGAAGCAGCTATGAGTGATTATTTATCAAAGAAAGGCAAATCCAAAGCTACAGACTTAAAAGGCTTTACTTCTTTTAGAAATACCCAGGCCCTGCAGAACGATACCGCCAATGCCGACCTGTACTTTAAAGTGGAGCGTAAGAGCCGGCAGGAAAAGGATATCTCTGTTTTATCGCTTTTACTGGCTTCTCCCACAGAAAGCGCAGCTACCGCCACCAGCATTCATCACTTTGATATAGAGCAGGCAAAAACGTATTTAAATGAATTGGCTCCTGCCATAGGGGCTTACAATTTAGAACTGCGGATAAAGGATCAAAATGATGCAGTAATTAAAGCAGAATCCGGCTATAAAACCCTGCTGAATGACGGCGCTGATCTTGAGAAAAAAAGAGCGGATATAGAACAGAAAATAGCAGATAACAAAACACGCCAGGAAAAACAAAAAGCAGAAGTGGAAAAACAAAGGCAGGCGCTGGC
>JAICHT010000174.1 GCA_025924755.1 Chitinophagaceae bacterium
CTTTGATTGCTGTCGTGGCATTCGCCATCTGGAACTCACGTGCCAGGGTTTTCCTGCTCTTTCTTCTCTGGTTCCAGCTTTAGTAAAAGATCCTTGGCTGCTTTATTGCAAAAAGGACCTTCCATATTTTCATAGCTACAGGTCTTTTGCATCGGGATGCTTAAGTTTACAAATTCATAGATCCAATCTTTTACATGCAAATGGGTTTCGCCTTTCGATATATAGTAAACGTCCGGGTCTTCCTCCTGTTCATTCATCATGTCAGGCTCGTCCACTATTTTCACGGTTATTCTAAATTCATCAAACAAATCAAAAGGTAGGTTGTTGCCGCAGCGGTCGCAATTTACCTGCACTATGCCGCCCACTTCAAACTTAAGCAACATAAAACCGTTGTTCTTTTCCAATAACAGTTTTACATGGCTTTGACAGTTGCTGAATTCCTGCTTCTGGTAGCCCTCAAAGAACGTGTCATCAACCGGATAATTGAACTCGTGTACACCAGGTTTTAAGCCTACAAAGGCTATTTCATATTCCCGGTCCTTATTCATAACCAATTTTGAGTTTGCAAAAGTAGGATAATTTAAGCTAAAAACCGCTAGTTTCAATAAAAATTTTAACTAAGTATATCACATTTTTAAAACAGAATTTCCATTGCATAGCTTCTTTCAAAAACAGGTATATAAAAATAAAACACTGGTAATCTTATTGCTTCTCGCCATTGGTATAAAGCTTTTTTCACTTAATAGCTTTCGAGTGGAGCGGTATTATACGTACGGTATCTACCCGGGCTTATCTAAATTATTACGCATTCTTTTTGGGTGGATTCCTCTTAGCATGGGTGATGTACTCTATTTTTTTGCCTTTTTATATATATGTTATGGCGTGGTACAATCCTACCAATATTTCAAACGAAATGGCTTTGCTGCTCATAGCATTTGGAGGTTTGCTAAAAAGATATTAACTGTTTTATTGAGTGTGTATATTGTTTTTTATTCTTTATGGGGATTGAATTATGAAAGGGTAGGTGTAGCTGGACAATTAAATTTAAAAGCTGCACCCTACTCCCAAAAAGATATAACCTTACTATTAACGATATTGACGCAGCGTTTAAATTACTATGCAGCTCAGGTAGATACGCTTAGCCGGGAAAACCTGAATGCAAATACCGGGTTGGTTAAGGGTGGCTACAACGCATATGAATATGCGGCTAAAAAGTATTCCTACCTGAGCTACCGGTTTGTTTCAATAAAGCCATCGCTATATAGCTTTATTGGACATTTATTTGGCTTTACTGGATACTATAATCCGTTTACCGCTGAGGCACAAATTAAAACATCGATTCCTGTTTTTTTAAAACCATTCGTTATATCGCATGAAATGGCGCACCAGCTTGGATATGCCAAAGAAAGCGAAGCTAATTTTGTAGCCTATTTATCTTGTAATGCTTCGCAGGATATTAATTTTAAGTACTCGGCATACTTTGAACTTTTTTTATACGCAGCCAACGAAATAAAAGACACCAGCCACCAGGCAAGAAAGGAGCTGATAAGTAAAGCAAACCTGCACCCCCTGGTATTAAAAGATTACCAATCCTTGGTAGATTATTTGGTAAAAAGTCAAAATGTAATAGAGCCGTTTATAGCACGCTTTTACGATCAGTATTTAAAGCTGAATAATCAACCAAAGGGCGAGAGGTCCTATAATGAAGTAATTGCCTGGCTGATTGCTTATCAAAAAAAATATGGCGCAGCAGCCATCTAACACCTGCCGGAATTGTTAATAGTATATGAAGGATTCATTAAAACTCATTATCAGTATAACCATTCCTGTAGCGATTGGTGCATCAGCCGGAGCATTTACTAAACCAGAAATAAAAACCTGGTATGCGCAGCTTACCAAACCAGCCTGGAATCCGCCACCATGGCTGTTTGGGCCTGTATGGACGGTGCTTTATATTTTAATGGGTGTTGCGTTGTATATAATTTGGAAAAACAAAACATACCATACACCAAAGCGCTCCGCAATATTAATATGGTGCTTACAACTGGCATTTAATTTCTTGTGGTCGCTTGTTTTCTTTCACCTGCATCAAATAGGTTGGGCATTAATTGATATAGGAATATTATGGATTTTGATAGTACTGAATATATTTTCATTTTCACGCATCAGTAAGCCTGCAGCCTGGCTTTTAGTGCCTTATATATGTTGGGTGAGTTTTGCGGGTTTGCTTAACTATGCTATATGGCAGTTAAATACTTAAATCCGTCCTATCGATTTCTTTATGAAACATGGAAAAAAGTACATTTCAATTGCATACCATTGGTCAAAAAAGGATTATTACAGGCAGTACTTAAATTCAATATCACCTATAAAAAAACTTACCATTTTGATTTTGATGCCACGAAAGTAATACTCAATCCCATGAGTGCTATAATGGTAAACGATACCCGCAAACTGGTAATTCCGGCTACGATACCAATTAACGGCGGACCGATTAAAAATCCCAAAAATCCTATGGAAGTTACTGCTGCCAATGCAACACCGGCAGATAATACTTTTGACTTGCCGGCAGCACTAAATACTAATGGTACAATGGAGGAAACTCCAAACCCTACCAGTAAAAAACCAATGATTGCCGTTATTAAGTGGGGCAGCGCTACAGCAATTAATAACCCGGTAGCTGTAAGAATGCCACTCAGTTGTAAGGTAAGTTTGGTTCCAAACCGGCTGGTAAACCGATCGGCAATAAAACGCCCGGTGGCCATGGTGCACATAAAAGCCGTATAGCCGGCACCTATCAATCCTTTTTCTACCAGCAGCACTTTTTTAAAATACACACCGCTCCAATCAAACATGGCGCCTTCGCATATCATAGAACAAAAAGCAATAATACCCAGGTTAATCAATGATTTGTCGGGTTTTACAAAGAGAGGCTGGTCCGGATGGCTGTTAAAATCTTTTGGCAAAATAAACCGGGCATCGGCCACAGCCAGTAATAGTACTGCTATCATTATGATTAAGAAATGAGAAGCCGGGGAGACATTCTTATCTATCATTATAGTACCAACAGCCGCACCTGTAAACCCTGCCAGGCTCCACAACCCATGAAAAGACGCCATAATGGAACGTTGGTATAAAGCTTCCACACCCACCGCCTGCGTATTCACTGCTATATTACTGGTATTGCCGGCCATGCCGAAAACTACTAATATGGGAATTAGTTGAAAAATAGTGTGCGCAATCCCTAATGAGGCAAGTAACAGGCTGTAAATGGTTAATGCAACCAATACTACTTTTTTGCTGCCAAGCTTGGCCACTGCCCAGCCCGCAAGTGGTAGCGAGATCATAGAACCAACAGGAAGCGAGAACAATACCGCACCAAGGGCGGCATCGGATAAATGCAGGTTTTGCTGAATGGTGGGAATACGGGAAGCCCAACTTGAAAAACAAATTCCCTGCAAGAAAAATAATAAAGCCACGGCTGCGCGGTGTGTCCGGTTACTATATACTGGCATAAAAGGTATTGAATATCGGGTGCAAATTTAGCAGAGAAGCTATTGAATGCGGCTTTATAATATTAGTGGCCTTATGGTTTAAAAGATTGAACCGGAATAGAAGTAGCGTAACTATTCTTTCAAATCTATTAACGTAAATTAAGCTTGCATCTTTGTAAGCCTTCCTAGCTTTGCCTTTCAAAATAAATTGAATGAAGCTTTTACCTTTGGTTGTTACAGTTTCCATATCCTTATTTATCATTTCATGCAGCAGCAGCAAAAAAGTAGCGGCCGTTCCGGAAGTTGCTTCAAAACCTTTTTTTAGCCAAACCATTTCAGTAGATGGAAAACCGGGCGACTGGCAAAATATTCCATTAACAGTAAATTCAAAAAATACCGTGCAGTATGCTATGGCTAATAGCGACAGCCATTTATTTATTTTGCTTAAAATACAAGACCAGCTTGAACAGATGAAACTTTTAAGAGGTGGTATGGAAATATGGATTGACCCGGCCGGTGGCGAGGCAAAACAAACCGCTATTGTTTACCCGGTAAAAGGTGAGCTGAATTTAAATGAACGCACCAGCGTAACACCGGGGCAAAAAACTGACTACAAAGCGCTAAGAAATCAGATGGTTACCCAGTTGATTAGCCTGAACCGTATGGGTTTCAAACCGCAGTATAATGGCGTACAAAGCATATATGATAATACGGGTTTTAAAGCAGCCATGGGTTGGGATGAAAATGATATATTAATTTATGAAGCCAGTATTCCATTTGCTGCTTTTACAGGAGATATAAAAAATGACAAGCTGGCTCTCGGTTTTGTATTAAATGGCGTGGACCGGCCAAAAGATACCCATGGCGCTGAAAGCAGTACGCATATGGAAAGTGGCGGCAGGCAAATGGGTGGCAGGTCAGGCAGAAATTTTAATAGTATGCGAAGTGCACGAAGCGCAGACAATAGTGCCCGGTATGACTCAAGACAACGGGAAAAAATTTTTGAAAGTGAAAGCTTCTGGACCCAATATACGACGGCTACTAATTAACCAGGTACAGGTAGATTTTACTTTTCGTCCTGGTAATAGATTTTATAATATTTACGTCCATCCATGTCCATTCCTTTTTCAATAAGGTCGGTGTTACCGTGTATATAGATATGAAAATTTTTATCCAGCTTTAGTACACTTTTGTAAATACGACTTTGCTTTTGTACTGCTTGTGTTGATATATCAAAATTGCCGGCAATATCCAACTGGTGCTGGCTGCTGTATTTCGATCCAAAATTGCGAAAGGATTCGATCATATCATCTTTTTGAAAAACTTCGCTTTGAAATTCCTCAATATCAAACGACTCTTTGGATTTAAAATAATCAATCGATTTATGCAGCAGGTCTATTTGTTCGGTACGCGGTATCTGAAATTCGCTTTCCATTTGCCCGGTAATATATTGCTTGGTAAGTGTTAAAAATTGAGCGGTTTGGTGATATTCGTTTTTTTGGGAGGTCACATTCAAAAACTTTTCTCTCCAGTAAACGGCTTCTTCGCCACGGTTCTGGTTATCAAATATCAATATGTCAAAACCTTCTGTTTGGTTTGCATATATAATAAGGCAGCCTTTGTCTATTTTACTCACTTCCGTTCCTTCTTTAATATCAAGTTTTAAAGTTTGGTCGTGTGGCTTCGCATCCAGGAATAACGATTTATTTTCTGTTTTAAATAGGCCAATAGCTTTGCACATTTTGCTATCAACCGGCAGGTTTTCAAATATGCCGATATATAATTCGCCACCTTTTACTTTTGGGTGCGTGGAGCTTTCATATAAATGGCTCGCCATTTTTGCAGAAACCGGCTCAAAGTTTTCGGGGTTGGCAAAAAGTTCCGTAGCATAATGATACATCTCATGGTATTGCAAAGAATCGGGGTGCTGAAAAGAAAAATATTCGGCTGTGTTTTGAAATTTATTTAAAAAGTTATCAGTCACAATCTGCCTGTTTTCGTCAGACAGGGATAAGGCTTCCTTAGAAAGATATAGCGGATCTAAATTATTTTTACTTCCTACATAATGCACAATCAAATTTTTCAGCGATGCCCCTTTTAAATTCGTTTCCATATCCGGTGAGGTTTGAAGAATGCGAAAGTAAGGTGCATTACACTTCTATATTCAAGCAGTTTTATTACTATATCATCAAAAAGTTTATTCCCCAAATATTGAATTGTTTTTTTATATTTAGTATCAATTCAAATTTATAATATATGGCACATTTTACGATAAACCTGCCTAACGACAGGCTGGGTGATGTAAGAAGTGGAACCATTAGCAAGCAGGCCATTCGCTTTTCTGATCTGATCCGGTTGAAGAAGCCAGAAAAGGAAGAAAGGCTTGGATATATTGTAAAAATTGACACGGGCGAGGGCGGCAAAAACATATATTACCTGTCAAAAACAAAAGAAGGACAATGGCTGCAAAATGGCGAAGATGCGATGGATAAAGCTATTATACATGCCATAGATGCCTATGAACATTCGAAGTAAGAATAAGATTGCTGTATGGTTTTATCGAATCAGCATTGCCGTTCCTTTCCTTAATATTGGTTGTGATGAGTTAATATCGTTGTATTGCAACATCCATAAATATACTCCGGCCGGCTGATCTTCTCCTTTAAATCTTCCGTTCCATCCCTGCTGCCAGTCTGTAGTTTCAAAAACCAATTGTCCCCAGCGGTTGTAAACTTTAAAGTGCAGGTTGATAGCTTTAACTGCATTTAACGGATGCAGCAAATCGTTTTTACCATCGTTGTTTGGACTAAAAGCATTGGGTACAAAAATGTTGCAACTGCTGTAAATATGAATAGGTTTTTGTGCCGTGCTTTTGCATCCGAAACTATCCGTAACTGTATATGTAATAGTATAAGCAACTGCCTGCGAAGGCTGCTCATACGTGTGGGTAGGAGAGGCTACGGAAGCAGTTCCGCCATCGCCAAACGTCCAGCTATAGTTTATTATTTTGCCTTGTGCATTATCGGTAAAAGGTATAGGCTCTTTCGGGCAGTTATCCTGGTCTACCGTAAAGTCAGCTTTTAAAAGATTTTCTAAAGCTACGATAGTGGTGCTGGTATCACTGCAAAATCCGTTGGAGGCTATCAGGCTAATATTCTTGGTAGTAAATGTGGAATACGAAGCTTGCGGGTTTTGTGCTGTACTTTGCTGTGTGTCATCTAAATCCCATTGCCAGCTATTCACTTCGTTTTGCGCAGGGTACAAAAATTTTACAATGTCATTTTTGCAGCCATATTGTATGGTATAGGCAAAGCGGGCATTGACAGTATCATTTACCGAAAAATCTATGTGAGCGCCTGCAGGGGTTTGTTGTTCACATTCATCTGTAATAGTATTGCCATCACTTCCTTGTTGTAGCGTGATTGTAAAATTGCCAGCGGTTTGCATTGGCTGAGACAGGGTGATGGTGATTTCTTTAGTAGTACCGGTGGTTTCATTACATAAGCCCGCAGCATTGGTAATGGCAACCGCGTAATTTCCAGTTACTATAAAATCACTTCCGTCCGG
Organism: Chitinophagaceae bacterium; assembly: GCA_025924755.1. Lineage (GTDB taxonomy): Bacteria > Bacteroidota > Bacteroidia > Chitinophagales > Chitinophagaceae > Flavisolibacter. The sequence goes on from JAICHT010000174.1 coordinate 7,062, forward strand.
GGCAATACTGCTGCAAAGAATGGGCTTGCGAAAAAGCAATTGTAATTTTTGGGGAGCGCATGGCACGGATGCCAAACTATCCATTGGCGTAGGTAGCTTTGGCAATATGGTAAAAGCCAAAGCATCTGTGGCAGGCAAGGCATTGTCGCAAAAGTCCAACAAGGTATTGCCATCGCTGCCTTGCCGGGCGTGTAATATATAATTACCCGGAGCTAATGCCTGCGAAAGTTTTAAGTCTATAGAATCAGTATCGAAGTTGGTAGTACAATTGATACCTGTGCCGCTTATAATAGAAGCACTGGAATTTGTGATATAAAAGTCAGAACCA
>JAICHT010000175.1 GCA_025924755.1 Chitinophagaceae bacterium
GCCATAAGTATCGGTATTATTAACGTTGCAGCGGCTGATATTGTGCTTAACATTTTCTATATTACTTTTATGCAGGAGTAATATAGAATTTTTCTTTGGGTTAATTAAATATATTATTACCAAATTTTATATTGTAGTGGATAACAGAAAATAATTGCCAAGCTGCACACAGGCATTTATTAACCGCTGGTATCTATTCGAATTCGCGTAACTAACCATACATATGAAGTTTTGGGTATGCTTGCTTTTATTAATTTTTTGCAAAGGTCATAGCTATGCGCAACCGGCTTTCCAGGAGATTAAAGGCTTATCTACAAAAGAAGTTTACGATCTATTAGTGGATAAGAGAGGCTACTTATGGGTAGGGCATGAGTTGGGCATCAGCCGGTACAACGGGTCCGGCTTTACGCATTTTTCCAATCCGCAGCAAGCTTCTCTGAGTATGACAGACCTCCTGGAAGACAAACAGGGCAGAATATGGTGCCACAACTTCAGCGGTCAGATTTTCTACATTCAGCACGAACAAATGTATTGGTTAAAGGAATATGATTATACCAAAGAACAGCAATTTCCGCGGATGGCCTTATGTGGAGACGAACTGGTGATTACCAGTTCGCAAGGATTATTTATATGCAATACGGCCACCATGCAGTGCAAATACATCAATGTTGCCGAAGGCATGGTTGGCGGCATCAGATCTATAAGTGTGATTGGTAATAAAGTGATTGCTTATAATGATTTTAAATGGTATTGTTATGAAGCTAAACTTGGTTTGCACCTGATAAACGAAGAGTGGAAACAAGAAAGGCTTTATAGCAACTCCTATACCCTGCAGCCTTATTCATTTAACGATACCATATTTTTAACAGCCAATCCACTTGGTATTTTGTATAAGTATATATATGCAGGAAACCGGATGATATTAGTAAACACAAAATTACTGCATGGTTTTATTAATGCAGTAACAGTAGACAATCATAAAGCTTGGGTACATACCAAAACAAAAAGTATTATGCTTGATGCCGAGTCGGAAGTTGATAATAACAATCTCACGGATGTTGTTACTGATCACCAAGGCAATAGCTGGTTTAGTAGTTTAAAGTTAGGGTTACTGGTAAGGTATAATCCTCCTCCATGGCACTATATTGAGATGCAAGATGTTGGTAAAAATGATTTTGTAAGATGCCTTAATACAGATAATGGACTCTTATTAGGGACACAGAATGGCAAATTACTTTTTGAGGATAAAAAAACAAAAAAAATAATATGGGAAACACAATTAGAAGAAGGATCAGGAGCAATTGAATTTATTAAGCCCTATAAGCCCAACCACTACCTTGTAAGTACATCTTCTAACGTAAAATTGGTTAACACATCATTAAAAACCGTAAAGCCTATCCCTCCATTTGTAAATATAATCGATGCTGATTTTAATAGATCTGCAATGTATTTGGCATCACCGGTAGGCTTATTTACTTTAAGACCTATAGATACAACCGTAGATAAATGGCAGTGGTATTCAACCCTTCATCATCAATTTCCTTCATTGAGTTTATATAACAAAGATGGGGAGTTTCAACTTTCTCTTCGTCAACGTTGCAAGTCTGTTCGCTATGAAATTGCTTCTAATACTTTAGCTGTAGCATTCAAAGATGGACTCTATGAAATTAATAAAAAAGGGATGTACCCGATCTTATACCAAAACAAACAAGTATATGCTACCTCTTTAGAATATATTGGCAACAGATTAATTATTGGTACCACTAACAATGGCTTATTAATAAAGAATGGAAAAGCCATTAAAACTATTAGCACAAATGAAGGCTTGGCGTCAAATCATATTTTAAAAGTCAAAGTGCTTGGTAGTCACTTATGGGTCTTTGAAAGCAATGGCATACAATTAATCGATCTAAATAAAGACGCAGTAGTTGACTATATTTTACTTCCTACTATTGCAGGATCCACTGCATATGACATAGTCGAAATTAATAGTGAAGCCTATCTAACCACAGTTGATGGCATTGTAAAAATTCCGATTATCAAAAATTTTATTAAAACCAATTTTAAGAGCTTCTTAAACTATGCTTTAATAAACATTACGGATACTGCTTTCAATTCAGATATTAGTTTACCATATAATAAAAACGATATTGAATTTAATGTGTCTATCCCGTGGTATAATCCCAACCAGTCAGTTTTATTCAAATATCGGTTATCCAACGGTACTCAAATTAGGGAATGGCTTACCACAGATGGCCCCCAAAGTTCCGTACGGTTTTTATCGCTCATGCCCGGCAATTATATTTTTGAATGTTATGCACTTGTAAATGGCGTTCAGGAAAAAGAAGGCATTAAATTTACTTTTATCATTCAAAAGCCCTGGTGGCTGCAATGGTGGTTTTTTACGATTCTAATATGTTTGGTACTCCTTTTATCTTATCTGTTTAATTACTTCAGGTTAAAGCAACTATTAAAAATTGAAACCATCCGGCGTACTATTTCAAGCGATTTGCATGATGATATTGGCGCTACCTTAAGCAGCGTTAATATTTATGCGGAGCTTGCCAAAAAAGGAACAGATGGCAAAGAGTATATTAATTTGATACAAGAAAACACAAGAGATATCATTACCAAACTGGATGATCTGGTCTGGAGCATCAACCCGAAAAATGATACGTTTGAACAATTGATAAACCGGATGAAACTTTTTGCAGAACCGCTATTAGCAGGCGCAAATATTCATTCCACATTTAAGTGTGATACTGATTTATATAAATTAAAACTTACCATCGATAAAAAAAGAAATCTCTATTTAATTTTTAAAGAACTTATTAATAACGTAGTAAAACATTCTAAAAGCAACAACTGCCTGATAACGGTTTTACAAACAGGTTCCCACATTTTTTTAGAGGTCAAAGATGACGGCGTGGGCCTGGATGCTGCAATAAAAAAACATGACAGAAACGGACTGAAAAATATTTTTGAACGGTCAAAACAAATGAACTCAAAAATAAAAATTAATTCAACCGAAGAAGGCACAGGCATCGGTATTACCATTCCCATATAAATAACATAAATATGCTATTGACTAAAGAAGTTAAGCTACTATCTTTAATGCTACTCTCATGATACGCTTAGCCATTTTTGAAGACAATATTGCATACCGCAAAGCCCTGCAGACCTTTATTGGTACGGCTGAAAATATTTCCTTAGTACATGTAGGCGAAAACCTTAGCAACCTTACAAAAATTATTGCAACCGTTAAGCCGGATGTAGTTATAATGGATATTGATTTACCTAAAACATCTGGTATTGAAGGCGTTAAAATCATAAAGCAAGTGGCGCCGGATATCAATATTTTTATGCTGACAGTTTTTGAAGATGATGATAAAATATTTCAATCCATCAAAGCCGGTGCTTTGGGCTACCTTTTAAAAAAAGATTCTCCTGATAAAATTATTGATGCCATACATGCCATATATAAAGGTGAAAGCGTCATGAATGGGCAGATAGCCCGTAAAATTCTGGATTACTTTTCCTCAGGCAAACAAAAGAATATAGATGTTGAAGAATATAATTTAACCAAGCGGGAAAAAGAGATATTGCTGCTGCTGATTGACGGACTATCTTATAAGCAAATTGCCGGTAAGTGCTTTATATCCATAGATACTTTGTTTTCGCACATCCGTAAAATTTATACCAAGCTTAATATACATTCAAGGGCGGAGATATCAGCAAGGTTCCGATGACTCATTGCCAAAAATAAAGCCCTAAGTGTATAACTTAAGGCTTATTGCAGTGCCCCGGAACGGACTTGAACCGTTACGACCGTTGCGGGTCACAGGATTTTAAGTCCTGCGTGTCTACCAATTTCACCACCAGGGCTCCAAAAAAATTCCATCCGCAAAGGATGGAACGCTGAGCGGAAGACCGGGCTCGAACCGGCCACCCCGACCTTGGCAAGGTCGTGCTCTACCAAATGAGCTACTTCCGCATATAAAGAACGTTTGGGGCTGCAAAAATAAGGGTTGCCAATTTCCTAAACAAAAAACTATAAAATTTATTTGTATTTAGGCGTATATAAAGTGCTTTCCGGCACATTCACATCCGGCTTGCCTTTGTAGTGATAACTATACAGCGCAATACAGGCACCCACTAAAAAAAGCGCCGCACAAGCTAATTGCAAATAAAAAAGAAATGCAGAAGAAGACACCCAGTCGTGGGTAAAATCTTTGTCCTGAACTTTCTGCAACTCTTCATGGTATTCCTGCTGATCCATATAAAACAATTGTAGTGCAAAAATAATGGTACTAAAGCCATATTAACAAACAATAGTTAACTAAAATACTTTTATTAACTGGCTAAAATATCTTTTATGTTTTATAAAATGCTGCCACGCAATATTGCCTTTGTAGGTGCATCTTAAAGCATGGGTTGGGCGTGGCTTTAGCGTTGCAGAATTTCTTTTAAAAAAAAGCCAGTATAAAAATGCAATATGCGCTTCTATAATAGCTATAAAATAGCCCCCATCGCCCGATATCAAACCTTTTAATGCAGACACATTATCCAGGAAAATCCGGAAAGGAATCTTCCACCATTTTTCGCTCCAGGGCAGGTTTTTAAAAAGCATGATCTGGTTATTGCGAAAGTTGAGATAGGTTTTTTTTGAATTGCCCCTGGGCAATGTGCCGCCCCCCACATGAAATACTACCGATTGCGGACAGCAAAAAACTTTTTTGCCAGCAAGTTGCAGCCGCCAGCACAGGTCTATTTCTTCCTGGTGCGCAAAAAAGTATTCATCAAACCCGCGGAGTTGGTGAAAGGCAGCGCTTTTAATAAACAAGGCAGCGCCGCTGGCCCAAAATACTTCTTCCGTAGTATTATACTGTCCCCTATCTTCTTCACAAATATCAAACACACGGCCGCGGGCAAACGGGTATCCATAACTATCCAGCCAGCCGCCTGCAGCGCCGGCATATTCAAAAAAAGCTTTGTTTTTATATCCTAAAACTTTTGGCTGGCAGGCCGCATTGGCCGCATCTTTTTCCAGTAATTCGATAATGGGCATAATCCAGCCGGGTGTCACCTCCACATCCGAGTTTAAAAGAATATAGTAATCTGCAGTTACATTTTTTAGTGCGATATTATAGCCTTTGGCAAAACCATGATTTTCGGGCAGTTGAATAAGTTCTATATTGGGAAAGTTTGCTTTTAAAAAAGAAACAGAATCATCGGTAGAGGCGTTATCAGCAACTATTACCTGCAAGCTGGGATAGGCAGATAGCAAAACAGATGGAAGAAATTGCTGAAGATAATGCCTGCCGTTCCAGTTTAAAATAACAATGGCTACCGATGGTAATGAACTCAAAACTAAAATAATTATTTTTCAAAAATAAGCGAACCCGTTTTATACTTGCTAAATTCGGGGCATGTTTCGTCAAATACTTACGTGGCGCACCTTGCTGGCGGTAATTGCCATTTTTATTGTAAGTGGCACTATCTTTTACTCATCGTACCTCGCACAAAAAATAGAACGCGAAGAAAAGCAAAAAGTGCGGGAATGGGTAGAAGCCAATAAGTTCTTACTAAAACCTACTAATACCGATCCCAGTTTATCTTTTCTAATTATACAGGATAATGATGATATTCCCATTATTGTAACAAATGAAAAAGACGAAATCATTGATAATAAAAACTTAGATTCTTTAAAAATTATCTCAGATAAGGCTTATTTAAAAAAAACCCTCAGAAATTTAAAATCAGAAAACGAGCCTATCGTGTGGACCGACCCGCTGGACTCTGTAAAAGTAAACCGGTACTATTATGGGCACAGCCGTTTATTAACCGAGGTGCGGTATTATCCGCTGGTGCAGCTTTTCATTGTTGGCCTGTTTATCATCGTCACCTTAACGGCGCTGCGCAGTAGCTACCGATCCACACAAAACCAGGTATGGGCAGGCATGGCCAAAGAAACTGCGCACCAATTAGGCACACCCGTATCCTCGCTGGAAGGCTGGGTAGAAATATTAAAAGAAAGCCATGCCAATGAAACTTTTGTTCCGGAACTGGAAAAGGATGTAACCCGCCTGCGGCTGGTATCGGACCGGTTTGGCAAAATAGGAAGCACTCCGCAACTGGAAGAAAAGAACGTAATTGAGCAAATACAACAGGTAGTAGAATATGTTCGGAAAAGAGCTTCGGGTAAGGTGATTTTTAAAGTGAATACCCACGATCTTACTTACCTGCCTGCAAAAATTTCCGGACCCTTGTTCGATTGGGTGATTGAAAACCTTTTAAAAAATGCTTTAGATGCTATGGAAGGCAAAGGCACCATATCGGTTGATATTGCAGATAATGCAAAAGCAATAATGATAGATGTAACCGATACCGGACGCGGCATTAGCAAGCAAAATATCAGCAAGGTATTCCGGCCTGGCTTTACCACTAAAAAACGCGGATGGGGTTTAGGCCTTTCTCTTTCTAAACGTATTATTGAGCAATACCATCAGGGAAGTTTATTTGTAAAACATTCCGAGATTGGCAAAGGCACAACATTTAGAATTGTTTTAGAAAAATAGATACTTTTGCAAACCTTGCCCGGGTGGCGAAATTGGTAGACGCACCACCTTGAGGTGGTGGCGCTGGCAACGGCGTGCTGGTTCGAATCCGGTCCCGGGCACAATTAATTTTATAACACCTTGTAAATTAATAGCTTACAAGGTGTTTTTATTTTTAGGGTACTTTACAGGGGCACTTTGATTAAGTCAATCTTTATCTTTTTACTTTTATCTAATCGGGCACTTCTACTTTTATAATGAAGGACTTCTTTTTTAATCCTTTCTTTAGCTGATTCTTTTAGCAGAACCCTTTGCCCGGTAGACAGTCTTCCTTTATCCACTTCCACAAGCAATAGGGTAACTATAGGATGCAGCAGGTAAACCCTTCTCCAATCCACCACTCCTATTTGCAGTTTAGGATCATAATATATAACTTGTACGCTTTGCCCCATCTGCTCTTGAAAGCTAATGCTTTTTGTAGCAAGAAGTGGCGCATATTAATTGTTGGCTGCAAGCATTACGAGGAACTTAGCTACTTGTAACAATATAACCAAATTAAGATGAGCGATACATGCATATTATACCTTAATGACACTATCAATGAATTAATTACTTCAGCTAAAAACACAAAAAAAATAAATGATTTTGAAAGTGGGATTTTGATGGGCTATTACAATTCTATTTCGTTACTATTAAGTCAGGCAACAGCATTTGGTATCACTCAGAAACTTGACAAGGAAATTCAAGAGTTTGTTCCTGAAAGCCTATTAATCTCTTAATGGCAAAATCTTGAAATTGATAAATA
>JAICHT010000176.1 GCA_025924755.1 Chitinophagaceae bacterium
ACTGATTTAACCATGTCTTCTACCGTACTCTTATATTTCTGTATAAGCGGTGTTTGGATATGCAATTGATAGGCGTCAATACTGGCATAAGTTTCAAATATTGTTACATGTGCAGGAAACCCTTTTTCGAAAACGGCATAAAGAACTCCGGGCTCTTTTGGGCTGCTTCTATTCCCTCTTTGATTACAGCTTTATAGTTTTCTAACTTGCGGAATCTACTACAATCTGCGCTATCCGTATATAGCTAGTTTTGTTTTGCGCAGAAGCTTTGTCCGAAGAAAATAATGTGGCCATAGATGTTAGCAGAAGTAGCAATACCTCTTTGTTGGAATTTTTTTATTAGCATATTTAATTATTAGCTATTAAAATTTCAACAAAGTATTGCTATAGTATATCGGAAAATTGATCCATATTTGGCTAAAGTAAGCACATAAAAAAGCCCACTCAAAGTGGGCTTGCTATTTTTAGCTCTTATTGTTTGGTTCGTTTTAGCAGCATCACGTAACCGCACAAATTCTTTTTCTTCTGTTTATTTACCTGGAGCGGTTTCATCATATGAAACTCACTGAATTTGGGTATGTACGAAAACGAAATGATATTGCCGTCCACATCGCCCCACATTTTCTTTTGATATACTACCATCTTTTCATCCCAGTCGTACATCCGCACTTCGTATAGTTTTGAGGTAATATCGCCAATAAACACAAACTGGTACCAACTGCCTTCCTGCAGCGGTACTACTACCGGCATTTCATATTCGCTTTCCATAGTAATGGACGCTTCTTTTAATACAACAAAGCCATCTTTGGCATATAACTGTTTAAGGCTATCCACCTGTTTCAAAATATCAGGATTATTACATTCCTGCAGGCGGATCACATCCTGGGCAAATGAAGAAGCACTAAAGCAAAGCAACGGCACCAGCAATAGGAAAAAAAGTTTTTTCATATAGGTATTGGATAGGGATTGGCTATACAGCATAAACATAATAGAAAAACTTGCTAATAATAATCTTTAGAAAACACTATTTTACTTTTTTTAGAGAATACACTTATGAAGCGATTTGATTATGGGCTATAACAAAGCCCTTCGCTTGCAGAAGTTGGCAACATATATGCCAAAGCGAGGAAAAACAGTGCCTTAAAGCAGGTATTTACTATACAGTTCTACTATTAACTTTTCTTATTAAAATACACGGAATTGGCTTGTTGTGTAGCGGTCAGTACCAGGTCGTTAATGCATACATGCTTCGGAAGGGTAGTAGTATAAAAGATAACTTCAGCCACGTCCTCAGCAGTTAAGGGTTCATATCCTTCATACGTCTTTTTAGCTGCATTTTCATCACCCTTAAAGCGTACTATAGAAAATTCGGTTTCCGCAGCTCCGGGATGAATAGCGGTTACTTTTATCTGGTGGGCCAATAAGTCAATACGCATGGCTTTGCTAATAGCCTCTACCGCAGATTTAGTAGCGCAATACACATTACCTCTTTCGTATACTTCTTTGGCTGCCGTAGATCCCAGGTTGATTATATGTCCTTTTTTGTGTGGTATCATATAAGGAAGCACCGCTTTCGACACATATAATAAACCTTTTACATTAGTATCAATCATGGTGTCCCAATCATCTAAACTGGCTTCGTCAAAAAGGTCGCGGCCCAAAGCCAAACCTGCGTTATTTATTAATACGTCAATCTGCTGCCAGGCCTCGGGTAAGGTGGCTACTGCCTCAAAAACACTTTTCCTGTCCTGCACATCAAACGGCAGCCCATAGCACTGAACTCCATACTGTTGCTCGATGGAACTTTGCACTGTCCTAAGCTTTTCTTCTCTTCTTCCGTTTAAAATGATATTGTAATGATTAGCGGCAAATTTATGGGCGCAGGCTTCACCAAACCCCGAAGTAGCACCGGTAATAAAAACAATTTTCTGCGTCATAAATGCGAAGATAAGCTGTAAGATTTACCGGATAAGTGTGACGGTTCCTTTAGCCGAAAATTGTTTTCCGGCAAAGTCAACACCTTTTACAAGCCAAACATAAACTCCTGATGGCTGGTCGGCGCCATTGATTTTTCCATCCCATCCCAGTTCGTTTATCGTAGTGCTAAATACCAACTGTCCCCACCGGTTATATACTTTAAAATAGTCTATCCTGGAGATGCCCGCCGCAATAGGGCGAAATACATCATTTTTACCATCACCGTTTGGTGTAAAAGCAGTAGGAACAAATACCTGCGGTTCTGTTTTAAAAATTTTTACCCGTACGGAAGCCGAATCGGTGCAGCCATAATCGTTTGCTATATAGACGCGGTAGGTAATATTATCAAAGCTGCCATCATATACTCCAACAGGATTTGGTATGGCCGGGTTGCTTAACGAAGTGGCTGGATTCCATAAATAACTGGTGCCCCCCGTAGCAGAAAACTGTAACGACTGACCTGCTACCACCGTTGTATCTCTACCGGCAAAGGCCTGTATTTTTGGAAGCACCGTAACCAATACCGAATCAATGCCGGGCTTAGGACATCCTAATGTATCCATTGCAAATAATACATAACTCGCAGTAGAAGCAGCAGTAGCTGTAGGCGATAAAGTATTGGCATTAGTTAAACCTGCGGCTGACCCCCATGAAAAAGAACTGCCTATAATGCTACCATGCAATTGGGCCGTATTACCATAGCAGGTAACCGTATCCAATCCCGCATTGGCAACCGGATATGGCACTGTTCTAATTGTTACATTGTCTGTGCTGCTGCAACCACCAATAAAAGATCTTATCTGGTAGGTAGTGGTTGTTGAAGGCTTTGCTACAGGATTAAGGCTGGTTGAATTATCCAACGTTTCATTTGGCGTCCAAACATATTTAAACCCATTAGTAACTGCTCCTAACAATACCGGGTCGCCGGCGCAGATAGTAGTATCGGCCATTGCTTTGAGGGCTACAGTGCTTACTACATTCACCTTCACGGTATCGTTGTTAATACAGCCATCATCATTCAGTTGCACAATATAGCTGGTAGTAACAGTTGGGTGTACCGTTGGCGTGGCAGTATTACCCCCGGTAATAGCTGTTTGCGGCGTCCAGGTAAATGTACCGGTGCCATTGGCCTGTAGCTGCACCTGGTCTCCTATGCATATCAACGTATCTTTAAAACCCACATTTATGGTAGGTTTATCTACTATAATAACGTCCCGGTTAATGGTATCGAGGCAACCTTTGCTGTCGCCTACTATAAACTGTATATTTTTAGTACCTGATGCTGAGTAGGAGTGGGTTGGATTTTGAAGCGCAGAGGTGTTGGTAGTGGATGTCGGATCGCCTAAAACCCAACTCCAGTAATTAACGGTGCCATATACGCTTTTGGTAGTATCCTTAAACTGCGTGGTTTTGTTGATGCAAATTCCTGAAGTAGTAAAACCAGGCGAAAAGCCGGGATATACTTTGATATTGGAAGTAGTGGAATCGGAACAATCCTGAGCTTTATTAATAACCAGTTTTACTTCGTATACTCCGGCATTGGCATACGTATGAGAAGGTGTTGGATCGGTGGAAGTAGTATTATCCCCAAAATTCCATAGGTATGTTTTATTTAACGGCGATGGATTTAAGTTTTGAAAGGTGTAATTGAAATCATTGCAGTTAATATAAGAAGGCTGCAACTGCGCCCCTGCAAAATCGCAGTTATTTACATTTACTATAAAATCTTTTCTATGGGTGCCAATAAGTTTTCCAGCCCGGAACTCAGAAATGCATACACATACCACGTATTCACCCACATCCGGCGCCGTGCCGGAAATGATGCCGGTTTTTGAATTAATCGTTGCTTTGGAGCCTAAAGGCTGATCGCCTGTAAAACCATTAATATAAGGAACGGCCCGGTAAGGAGGGGCCGCCGGGGAAATATTAGCGGCATTTTCTGAAGGGCCGCCCCCATAGGCATCACAAAAACTATATACCAGGTCATCGCCATCTACATCTTTTGCACTAAAGTCTAAAGTAAATGGCTTGTTGCTGCAGATGATAGATACGCCCATATTAAATTTCGGGCTGCTATTTGTTCCTGTGGAAAGTTGGTCAACACCCGGAATGGTGGCTGTGTATGTAGCGCCAGTGGCTCCGGCATTTGGAATATTAAAAACATTTGCCAGTGGATTTACGCGACAGCAGGTTTGAAATGCAGCGGTATAGCCGGTTTTATTATTTGCAAGATCTACCACAAAGGAATAGGTAGCCACGTGATAGTCTAAATTAGGAGCGTTGGTAATACAGGGGGGCAGGCTGCCTACCGGCACTGAGTTTTCACTGCTTTTGTTAACATCCCAATAGGGTACACTGCCATCTCCCACTTTGCTGCCATCATCATTATTAAAAATACCAATATATACATCCTCAGGCATCGGGGCACACATGGTGCAATGCTCATCCCGGTACAGCAATAAAGTAACGCGGTATTTTTGGGTGTTAGCGGCAGAACCCGGATTTAAATATTCATAAATCATTTCGCCGCCAACAATATGCGAAGCAAAGCTGGTGAAAGCAGTTAGCAATAATGATATAGTGAAACAAATTCTGAACATCAGGTGGCTTTATAAAATTAAAGCATTGCTAGAAAATTTTTTAGAATAGTATTGCTTGCTCCTGCTTCTTCCATTAGCCCCATATGTGCTGAAGATCGGAGTATCTCCACATAAGAAACCGATGGCTGGTAACATTGCCTCAAGCCATCCTGCAGCGGAACCGCAGTATCCTGTTCGCCCAAAATAAACAGCACCGGTACTTTGCTTTTCTGTAATACCCCTACCCGGTCCGGACGAAGTATCATAGCCTGGTAATATGCAATCAAAGCCTCCTTCGTAAAATAAGAAATACTCTTTAGATGCCCTTCTATTAACGAAGGTTGGGTTGCTTTTGTTGCAGCGCTAAACAAGTTAAGCGTCGAAGTTTGCAAAAATGCAGCAGCTCCTTTTTCAGCTATCAGTTGCATACCTTTTCTACGGGCATCCTTTTTTTCTTCGCTGTCGCTGTAGGCGGTGGAATGAAATAATCCAAACCCCGTCAACTTTTCTGGATACGCATCGGCAAACGCCAGCGTTACATAACCACCCATACTATGCCCTACCAGCACACATTTTTCTATTTGTTCCTTCTGTAAAATTTCGTATACAAAGTGCGCCAGGCCTTCTATATGCATGTCTTCAATTAAATCGGATGCACCGCTGCCGGGTAAATCCGGCGCTATTACATGAAAGCTTTTTTCCAGAAACGCTATTTGCGCAGTCCATATGCGGCTGTCTTCGCCAAAGCCGTGAAGCAGCATGACGCAAGGGCCTTTGCCGGCGCTTTGATAAGATACCTGTCTTTCATTTACAGTTAGTAGGTGCTGCATTAGAGATACTAATTTAAAAAACGTTTTTTAAAAACAAAGGTTGCCAGTATTATTAAAAAAACAACAGAAGCTATATTAATAATACGGGAAAGATAATCGCCATGGATTACAAAAAAAGTGAGTTCCGTTAATGGCGCAATATTCATTTTTATAGAAGCGGCCGTATCCCAGGGTTGCGGCTGATATACATTGCCTGCCGGGTCTATAAAGCAGGAAATGCCGGTATTGGCGCTGCGGGCTATCCAGCGGCGGGTTTCTATAGCCCGCAGCCGCGCATAATTCATATGCTGGCGGTACCCTTGGGTATTTCCCCACCAGCCGTCGTTGGTTACTATGGTTAAGATATTGGCTCCCTTACGAACATACTCGGTAATATAATCGCCGTAAATACTTTCATAACAAATAATAGGAGCAGGCCAGTAATAATGCTGCCGATCGGTAAACACCACCCGTTGCTTATCCCGGCCATAGGTGCCGCTTGTGCCACCAAAATCTTCAAACACAGGACCTAGAAATGATAAAAAAGAAGGCAGCGTTTCTACACCGGGAACCAGCTTTGCTTTATGATAAAATTGCGCGGTTCTGTCCGGCTGAAGCATTGCTGCTGTATTAAATTCATCATAGTAAAATCCTTCTTCTTTACTATACCGGCTGGTAGTGGTAGCCGCTTTTTTATCGTAGCCATAGTTGCGCCCGCTTTCAATGCCCGATAGTAAACTTAAGTGCGGATGGCGTTGTAAGAAATCCCAAACCGGCTGATAGTAATTGTTTTCGGCAATTTTATTTTCCCATACTTCTACCGCAATAGCGGTTTCCGGCCATACTACCAGCGTGGTATTACTATCAATTTGCTGCTCGGAAAGGGATATCAGTTGTTGTATCTGCGCTTCTTCGGTTCCTGCTGTAAACTTTTCATTATACGGGTCTACATTGGGTTGCACCACCACCACATTTTTACGTGTACTGCTTTCAGATTCTTCAATAGCAGGTAATCTTTTTTGTAAAATATTTTTTGAAATAAATATGGGTGCCAATAATACAATTACCAGAGAAAACATAGCTTTCATATAGCCGGTAGTGCGGCCATTGGTGCGGTATTCATGCAGGATGGTATAGGCCAGTACATTGCATATTAATATCCAGAGCGAACCGCCGGTGGTGCCGGTAACCTCATACCATTGTACCCAGTTGGGCTGCATTGCAAACGCGTTGCCCAACGTAAGCCAGGGCCAGCTTAGCTCCCAATTGAGGTGTATGTATTCAAAGCTTATCCAGTATGTAATTAGCGATATATAACCGGCCCATCTTCCCAAACTTTTTTTGGTAATATGCATCAACAACCAGGGAATGCACATTAATAAACTGTTGGCCAGTATGGCAAGGGCAGCACCAATGAATGTGGAGTTGTAAATCCACCAGGTAGTAAGCACGTTCCATACAAACATATGCAGGTATGTAGCACCAAATAATTTTTTTGTGGAAGGGAGATTATCCTCCAGCCAAAGCAGTGGAATGAATGCGAAAAATATTAAAAAGGTAAGTGGCGATGTAGGCCAGGCAGCCCAAAGCAATATGCCTCCAACCCCCGCCAATATGAAATGGGAAAATCTTCTCAAGAAACTGTTTTTGTAAAAATAGTTGTTGTAAAGTGCGATGCCAAGATTAAAGATTTTAATCCTTTTTATTTTAACGTATTTTACAATACAAATTTTTTAGATGGATGTATCTGAGCAACTACATCAACTGGAGGAAACGGTAAAAGACCTTTCACAGCAACTGGAGGTACATCAAAAAAAGATAGTGCTGCTGGAAAAAGAAGTGCAGGATATGAAAGCTGCAAAAGAGGCAACAGTTCTTGGTGCCAACTCGGGTAAAGTAAAAACTACTTTATCTGAAAAGCAGGGACTTGAAAACTTTATAGGATTGCGGTTGATTCATCTTATTGGTATTGTGGTACT
>JAICHT010000177.1 GCA_025924755.1 Chitinophagaceae bacterium
AGCATCCTCCGCTAATAGAACTGGTAGTTAAGGACGATGATGCCGCAGCCGGTAAAGACCGGGTAACTGCATCCACTATGTTCAGGCTTGGGTCGAGCAATACTACTTTTTCGTTGGCATTACCACCATCCATCATAAAGCCGTCGCCTGTACTAGGTATAGCTGTATTGCTACAATTGCAGGTGGTCCAGTTTAATTGTACATGTACGGCACTGTCTATATTGCCGCAGCCTTTAGGCAGTATGTCCTGGCCGGCTAGTACGTAATATTGTCCTGGCTGAAGTATGGTATTAGGCGGTAGGGTGACGGCGTATTTACCATTGGTGACAATATAGCAACCGGCATTTACAGGCCCGGGACCAAAGTTCATAAGTTCTATAAACTCACTGGTAGTGCTACACCCCGACCAGGGCATGTATTCATTGATTACAATCCGGCCTTGTCCAAAAGAAGAAAACGTACTCAACAAGACAAGACCAACCAAAATCAACTTTTGTATATGGTACTGGCTTATTTTCAAAAGAGCGGAATTTAGAATAGCAAATTACCCACTCCTTGCTGTACTGACCAGCTTAACGGGCGCCTATTTTATGCCAGTAGGGGTTTTACCGCATGTTTTTATGAGCGTATTATCCATTTGTATATCCTATTATCCGCTGGTATATTTATGTGAGCTAACAAATTATTTAAGCTAGTATATTTATAGTATGAGCCGAACAGGGTCTTTGCGTTATTGGATTTTTCAGCTTTCCGGCTGGGGTATTTTTATATTGATCAATATCTTTTTTGCCATTGCTTTTGACCAGCTCACCGGCAATATGGTGGAACGTCTTATCTTTTTTGTGGAGATAGGCATATTGTTTTCGCACATCATGCGGGAAACCATTAAAAAGTCGGCTATATTATTTAGAAGCCTGCAGCAGCAGATTATCATTTTTGTAATATTAACCATCATGTTTTCGCTTTTTATAGCGGCGGTTCAAACACCCTATGAGGAAATATGCAATTTAAGGTTAAGCAGCAGCGGTAAGGTCATGTCGTTTCACACCTTATTAATTTATCATTTTACTACGGCGCTTCCGTTACTTTTTATATGGAACTGTATTTACTTCATGTATCACTATGTATTAAAAAGCCGCAAGCAACAGATGGATGCCTTGCAGTTGGAAGCGCTGGTAAAGGAACTGGAGTTAAAAACCATCAAAGCCCATATCAATCCTCATTTTATTTTTAATGCATTAAACAGTATACGAGCGCTGGTGGACGAAGACCCCGAGCGGGCCCGCAGTGCTATTACCGAACTAAGCAATATTCTGCGAAGCAGTATTAGTATGAATACGGGAAAAAGTGATACGGTAAGCCTGAAGGACGAACTGAAAATAGTAAAAGATTACCTGGCGCTGGAAAATATGCGTTTTGAAGACCGGTTGAAAATAGAATATGAGGTAGAGGAGCAAACCCTGGAGCAGCAGGTGCCGTCTATGATGCTGCAAACCCTGGTGGAGAATGCTATAAAACACGGCATCAGTAAACAAATAAAAGGCGGCGTGGTAAAAATTATATCCGATACAAAGAACAATTACCATTTGCTGGCCGTACAAAATACCGGTCATTTGAATGGAGGCCTTGCCGATGGGGGCGGCTTTGGACTATCCAGCACGCAGGACCGGCTGGGCCTTTTATATGGCGGTAAAGCCAAATTTGAAATAAAACAACTAACGGCTTCGCTGGTAGAAGCTAAAGTACTGATACCGTTTTACTAGATTCATGCAAACTAAAACCAACACATGAGAGCTATTATTATTGACGATGAGCGTTTAGCCAGGGCCGAGCTGCGCAAACTATTACAGGAATTTCCGGAAGTAGAAGTAATTGACGAAGCTGCCAATGCCGATGAAGGTATTGCAAAAATAGAAAGTCAAAACCCCGACCTGATTTTTTTAGATATACAAATGCCCGGTAAAACCGGCTTCGATATGCTGACGGAGTTAGACCAGGCACCCGGCGTTATTTTTACTACGGCCTATAACGAGTATGCACTAAAAGCATTTGAAGTAAATGCCCTCGATTATTTATTAAAACCCATAGAGCCCAGGCGCCTTGCCGATGCGATTCATAAGTTGCAGGCTTCGGAAATGAACCATTATAGTTCAAATGGTTTCGACCCCAACAGGCCGATATTAAATGATAACGACCAGGTATTTGTAAAAGATGGCGAACGCTGCTGGTTTGTAAAACTTAATGAAATCAGGCTTTTTGAAAGTGTCGGCAATTATGCCAAAGTATTTTTCGGACCTAACAAACCACTCATATTAAAATCGTTAAATGCACTGGAAGAAAGACTGGATGAAAAAGTTTTCTTCCGGGCCAACCGTAAGCATATTGTAAACCTTCGCTTAATAGATAAAATAGAACCTTATTTCAATGGCGGATTATTACTGGAGCTGAAAGGCGGAGAAAAGATAGAAGTAAGCCGTCGCCAAACGGTGAAGTTTAAAGAAATGATGAGTCTGTAACAAGACTTTTCTGTTAATTTACAATATGAAAAGAATATTGCTGGCTATAGCTGTTCTGGCTAACGGTATAGCTTATGCGCAAAAGGCCGATGCAGTTATTGATGCAAAAGAAGTGAGCCGTATAGAAAATGTATTGGCATCTGATAGTATGCAGGGTAGGCAAGCCGGTACGGCCGGTATTAATAAAGCGGCTGCTTTTATTGCCGATGAATTTAAGAAAGCAGGACTGCAATCCTTGCAAGGCAATAGCTATTTGCAAAATTTTGTAATGCTGCGTCCAAAATTTATTAGTGTAAGCGGTACTGTAAATAACCAGGAGGCGGATGCTAAAAACATTATGGTAATTACTACTAAACCGGACCTGAAAGTAACAGAAAAGTCGGGATATGAATTGGATACTATAGCAGCCGGAAAAAATATGTTTCTGGAAGCATATACTATCATCAAAGCCGCCAAAAACAGCTTGGTATTGGTAGATGAAAGTTATGCAGATAAGTTTGCAGGATTGGCCCGGTTAAAAAGAGCTTCCTTCCCCACTGATGCCAGCCAGGTTTTTTTATTAAGCAATACAAAGCCAGAGCAATTTTCTATAGAAGCCAAACACGAAATTACAGAAATGCCATTGGCAAACGTAGTAGGCATTTTGCCCGGAAAAAGCAAAAAGAACGAGTATGTAATCTTCTCCGGCCATTACGATCACCTGGGCATAGGAAAGCCTGTAAATGGCGATAGTATATACAACGGCGCCAACGATGATGCGGCCGGTACCACCGCCGTTATTATGCTGGCCAACTATTTTAAGGCATTGCACAATAATGAACGTACCATCATATTTGCCGCCTTTACCGCCGAAGAAGAAGGCGGCTTTGGTTCGCAATATTTTTCCAGGCAATTAAATCCGGCGCAGGTGGTGGCCATGTTTAATATTGAAATGATTGGTACCGAAAGTAAATGGGGTAAAAACAGCGCATATATTACGGGGTTTGATAAAACCAATATGGGTAAGATATTACAGCAAAATTTACAGGGCTCTTCCTTTACTTTTTATCCCGACCCATACACCGATCAAAATTTATTTTATCGTTCAGACAATGCAACGCTGGCCCGGCAGGGCGTTCCGGCGCATACGATATCCACATCTAAAATGGATAACGAACCTAACTATCACAAACCAAGTGATGAAGTGAGCACGCTGGATATGGAAAATATGGCACAGATCATTAAAGCCATTGCGGTAAGTTCTAAAACCATTGTAGCCGGTACCGATACGCCATCGCGGGTGGCTACAGCGAGCTTGCAATATTAATTAATAACTAATATGCTTCTTTAAAGGCAGACTTACAAAAGTGCATATTGCTGATGGATAGCTGCCGCCATTTCTTTTATCAGCGAAGGTTCTTTTTCAATAGCATTGCCCACTACAATGATGTCGGCGCCTGCCTTGCAATTTAAGTAAGCTTTTTCTGCATTGCGGATGCCGCCGCCTACAATTAAAGGCACCTCTATATTTTGAGAAACCTTTTTTATCATTTCTTCGCTCACTGCTTTTTTAGCACCGCTGCCCGCATCCAGGTAAATTAATTTGTTGCCCAGCATTTCACCAGCCATAGCCGTGCACATGGCAATATCGGCCTTATCTGCCGGCAGTGGTGCTGCATTGCTGATGTACGAAACCGTAGTAGGAGCGCCGCCGTCAATAACCATATATCCGGTAGACATAATTTCCAACTCGCTTTTTTTAACAGCAGGAGCAGAGATGACGTGCTGGCCAATTAAAAGTTCGGGATTGCGGCCGGAGATAAGCGATAAGTATAACAGCGCATCGGCATGACGGCTGATTTGCGAGGGGCTGCCCGGAAAAAGAATTACAGGAATATTGCATGCCTGTTTTATCTGCAACACACAGGCATCAAGGTTGTCGGAAACTACCAGGCTGCCGCCCACTAAAAAATAATCGGCTTTTGTTTCGCAGGCCAGTTCAATAATTTCATGTAAATCTGCCACGGCTACTTTGTCCGGATCTACCAAAATAGCAAAGGACTTTTGCTCCAGTTTCTTCTTTTCCAGTAATGATGTATAAACAGGCATCTTCATCCACATGAATTAAAGGGTATTGCAAAAATGCAAAACTTTTTGTGATTGGCTGATTTGATTTAAAAGCGATACTATATTAGTGACCATATACAATTGTCCGGTTCAAAATTTTGCGTGTTGCAATATAAGATAAAGTATCAGTTGATGGAAAGTGATAACGGTTTATTGACAAGCAGATGCAGCAGATTGAGTTTTTTACTTCGCAGGCTTTACATGCATGGCTTGCAAAGCGTTTAAATTACAGTTGAATGCCATAGCAGAGGACTAGTTTATATTTGTAGTTGATATGGAAATATCAATTCAGCAACTTACAAAATGAATAAAAAAATATAGCGGTGAGCAAAGACTTCAATTTTCGTATATGCATGAACGTTAAAATGCCGTCATCAGTATGATATGCAATCATTAGAAAAGAAAGGAATTGTTCTCTCAATTTGATATAAGATAATTTGTTTGCGCCTATTATAAATTAGAAACTGGTATTCTGATTTCAATCTTTGCATCCACATTTATACTAAAATCGTTGAACTTTTTTGAGCAAATAATAAGAAAACTGGATGCGGGAATATTAAAAATAACAAGCATATATAAACGCTATAATTACGCCTATAGTTATATACTAAATTTTTAGCTGATGCCAATAAAAAAATATTAAATATAAATGTGAATTGACGGTGTATAAATCGTAGAATGCGCTATAGGCTTGAATTGTAGGAATTATACACTATTGTTATGCACAGATGTTAATATCTCTGGTCTCTTTTTTTCAATGGGTAAAAGTAGTTTCGTTGTCCGCCCCAAAATTTTTTAGGACGAGGAAATAATCACCTTTATTCAACATAAAATCTTTTAACATGGATAGTGCAAAAAAACTAACCGATGGCCTGACCTTCAGCCGGAAATATACCCGCGAAGGTGTGAGTGTGTATGACCAGTTTCAGTACGACTATCGCACCTCGGTAATTCGCAACCCCAGTGGCGAAGTGGTATTTGAAATGAACAATGTAGAAGTGCCGAGGCAGTGGAGCCAGATTGCAACGGATATATTAGCGCAAAAATATTTCCGTAAAGCCGGCGTACCGCAGGCAGATGGGACAACAGGCAGGGAAACCTCGGTAAAGCAGGTAGCGCATCGTATGGCTAACTGCTGGAAAGTTTGGGGCGAACGGTATGGGTATTTTGCATCGGCACAGGATGCGGAGGTTTTTTATGAAGAGCTGGTTTACAGCATATTAAACCAAATGTGCGTGCCCAACTCGCCACAATGGTTTAATACCGGCCTGCACGAAAGCTATGGCATTACCGGGAAGCCGCAGGGCCATTATTATGTAGACCAGGTGGACGGGCAATTAAAAAAATCAACTTCCGCTTACGAACGTCCGCAACCCCATGCCTGCTTTATTTTAAGCGTAAATGATGACCTGGTGAATGAAGGAGGTATTATGGACCTGTGGGTTCGGGAAGCACGGATATTTAAATACGGTTCCGGGGTAGGTACTAACTATTCTAATATACGTGGTGAAGGTGAAAAATTAAGTGGTGGCGGTACTTCCAGCGGCTTAATGTCGTTTTTGAAAATTGGCGACAGGGCTGCCGGTGCTATTAAAAGTGGCGGTACTACCCGCCGGGCGGCTAAAATGGTATGCCTGGATCTGGACCATCCGGAGATAGTAGAATTTGTGAACTGGAAGATGGAAGAAGAAAAGAAAGTAGCGGCGCTGATAGCTGCCGGTTATGCCTCTGATTATGAAGGTGAAGCATATAAAACCGTAAGCGGCCAAAACTCCAACAACTCCGTTCGCATCCCCAATTCCTTTTTTGAAAAGTTAGCAAAGGGTGAAGACTGGGAACTGAAAGCCCGTACGGATGGCCGGGTAATGAAGAAGATTCCTGCTAAAGAATTGTTCAACCAAATTTCATATGCGGCCTGGCGTTGTGCCGATCCGGGAACGCAATATAATACTACGATCAACGAATGGCATACCTGCCCCGCCGGTGGCGAGATCAGGGCTTCCAATCCTTGCTCCGAATATATGTTTTTGGACAATACAGCCTGCAACCTGGCATCGGCTAACCTGATGAAATTTTACGATACCGACAAAAATTTATTTGATGTAGAAGGTTTTGAATACGTATGCCGCTTATGGACTACCGTATTGGAAATATCGGTATTGATGGCGCAGTTCCCCAGCCAGGAAGTAGCCCAGTTAAGCTATGAATACCGGACATTAGGTTTGGGATATGCCAATTTAGGAACCATGTTAATGGTAAGCGGCATTCCGTATGATAGTGAAAAAGCCCGTGCTATTGCTGGTGCTATTACCGCTATTATGACCGGCACGGCTTACAAAACATCGGCAGAAATGGCAGCTCATTTAGGAGCGTTCCCCAAATATGCCGAGAACAGGGATAGCATGATCAAGGTAATGCACAACCACCGCTTAGCAGCTTACGATGCAAGTGAATATGAAGGATTGAGTGTAAAACCACAAGGCTTAAAAGCACAATTCACTCCTGATTATTTATTATCTGCCGCCTGCAAAGCATGGGATGAAGCTGTAAAGTTAGGCGAACAATATGGCTACCGCAATGCGCAGGCTACAGTAATTGCTCCAACCGGCACTATTGGTTTGGTAATGGATTGCGATACTACGGGTGTGGAACCTGACTTTGCGTTGGTTAAATTTAAAAAGCTTTCCGGC
>JAICHT010000178.1 GCA_025924755.1 Chitinophagaceae bacterium
AAAAGATAGGATATAGATACAAATCCTTCCGATACAATTGGTAGTAGCCGTAACTTCAATTTTATTAAATATGAACACCCGGTTTTTTGTTATTCTTTTTTTATTATTAATCAGTTGTCTTTTTTGTCATGCTCAAAACTGGGATATTGATATCCTCAAAGAAGTAAATCTTCACCGCGACAAAGCGTTGGATTATGGCTTTCTTTTTGTTACCAACTGGGCGGCTCCGCTGGCGTACAGCGTTCCCGTGTTTCTTTTTCTATTTTCTTTTATCAATAAAAACAGGTCACTAAGGCAAAAATCGATTTATGTAATTACTGCCACGCTTATTGCGGCTCTTTCCACTACTATTATTAAACATATTGTCAATCGTAAACGGCCGTATGTTGTTTATCCGTTTATACAAAAAATTGCTACCGGCGGTAGCCCTTCTTTTCCTTCCGGCCATACATCCGATGCATTTACTATGGCGGCATCGCTTAGTATTGCGTTTCCAAAATGGTATGTTATTGTGCCTTCGTATGCTTGGGCTATTGCAGTGGGATATTCGCGTATGGATCTGGGCGTTCATTATCCGAGTGATGTGCTGGCTTCAATTATATTAGCAACCTTTTGGGCTATTATTACTCACTATTGGTTTACTAAGAAAAAACCTTTTAAACAGCCGGGCGATGCTTCAATGGATCAGCAAGATAGATAGACAATGGTTGCTGGCTATCAATAGCCATCATACAGCGTTTTTAGATAACCTGATGTGGTTTGCCAGTGGTACATTCAGTTGGATTCCTTTGTATGCTTTTCTCTTAGTATTGTTGGTGAAAAAGTATAAAAAAGAAGGCTGGATGCTGATAGCGTTGATGGTTCCGTTAGTGGTTATCAGCGATCAGTTGGCCTCTGATTTAATTAAGAATTTGGTACAGCGGCCACGGCCAAGTCATACACCGGGCCTGGAAAATTATTTGCATTATGTAAATAACTACCGCGGTGGTTTATATGGCTTTGTTTCTTCGCATGCGATGAATACGTTCTCCTTATGTTTTTATATATTGTTCACCGTTAGAAGCGATATTAAATGGCTGCATTTTCTCCTCTTTCCATGGGCTATATGGGTTTCGTACAGCCGTATGTATTTAGGCGTTCATTTCCCATCAGATATTATTGTGCCCTTTTTTATAAGTATTGTTTTGGGATATGGCATGAGCCGGGTATTTTTTTTCTGGAAAAATTATCGGCAAAAGCGACAAAAAATGACAGTTTAAAATCTGGTATTGATTACTTATTGAACCGCTAATACCTGAAACGTTCCCGGTATCATTTTAGGCCTTTCATTGGGTGCTGTTGCTACTTCAAAACCGGCTGTCGGTAAAAAGATGGTATGCGTCTTTTCATCCAGCGCAAGTGTCCTGGCGCCTCGCTTGGTAGAAAAATTTTCCAGTACTTTATACGCATTAGCCGATTGTTCTTTTATGATGGTAAGTGTACCTTCTCCGTTAGATGAATAAATAGTTTTTGTGGCGTTATCAAATGCTACACCATCGCAACCATCACCAATAGGCACTTGCGAAACCACTTTACCCGTATTGTCGTCAATAACCATTAATAATTTATTGTCGCATCCTGCAAATAGCCGTCCGGTTGCTTTATCAATTGCCAAACCGCTGGGTGATTCACCCGGAGCAATTGACCAACGGTTTAACACTTTAAAGCTTTTAAGATCCACTGCTGCTATCTCACTTTTATCTTCAATATTTACAAACAGTTTCCCTTTTTCATCTGTTACGGCTGTTTCAGGCTTGCCACCCACCGGTATAGTAGCAATCACTTTTTCAGTAGTTGCATCAATAACTGAAAGATTATTGCTGCGGCCATTGCAGGTAATAATGGTTTTAGAAAAAGGTTCGTATAAAATAGCATCCGGATTTTCACCCGTAGAAATTTGGCTCAATACCTGGTTTGTTTTTAAATCAAAAACGGTCACATTGTTTAAACGTCCATTACTAGTATAGCCTTTATTAGCGGCATTATTAAATGCAATGCCATGCACACCGGTAGTATTAGGAATAATGCCAATGGAATCGCCGGTTTGTTCGTCTAATATATTAACCTGCGTGCCATGAGAAACATATAATTTGCCATTGTTGGCTGCAATATAATCCCAGCCGCCGCCGCTTGCAATATGAAAGGTTTTAATGATGTGGTGCTCCTGTTGTTGTGCATTTATTATAAGTACGCTACTTAAAGCAAGAACAAACGAAACGAGTTTCTTTTTCATAAATAATAAGAATAAATTATTAAGCAAGCCAAACTAACTTATACAACAATTCTGAAGACTTTCTGTAGCAGTTGGTTGTATTGCTATGTAAGATAAACCAGATTGGAGGTTTAAATTTATTTTTACCTGAATATAAAAGCAATATAGTGAGCCATTGCTAAATGAACCATATGAGTTTATCCTTAAAAAATAAGGTGGTATTATTAATAGCAGTTACTGCTGTTATACGGCTTATTGTAGCCGCTTCATTAGAGTTGGGAAATGATGAAGTGTATTATTGGACGTACAGCCAGCATCTGCAGTGGAATTATTTTGACCATCCACCTATGGTAGCCATTTGGATACGTTTTTTTACTGCCAATCTTATATGGCAGCAATACGAATTGTTTGTGCGGTTGGGAAGTATTGCCGGATGTGCAGCCTGCACCTGGATGATGTACCTTATTGGCAAAGAAATACATTCTGAAAAAGCAGGATGGTTCGCGGCATGTTTATATAATGCTTCCATATATGCCAGCATCATTGCCGGTCTCTTTATATTACCCGATTCGCCACAAATGGTATTTTGGTGTGCCTGCCTTTTATTGATTGTAAAATTATGTGCCGATGAAAAGAAATGGTTGTACTGGATATTGTTTAGTATTAGTGCAGGCTTGTGTATTATGAGCAAAGTACATGGCATATTTATCTGGTTTGGGTTTGGCTTGTTTATACTTTTTCAGAAAAGAGAATGGCTCAAACTGCCACAGTTGTATGTAGCCGCTTTACTTACGGCTGCTATTGCAAGTCCCATATTAATATGGAATATCAACAACCATTTTATTACCTATCGTTTTCATAGCGAAAGGGTAGCGGTACACAGTTTTACTATTAATACGGATGGATTTTTGCGTGAGGTTTTTGGTCAGATAGCCTACAATAACCCGGTGAATTTGGTGTTGATTATAATAGCGTTGCTGGCATGGAAAAAACAGAAGATCACTCGTCCTGCATCGCTGTCTATATACCAGTTTATTGCGTTGCCAATGGCTGCTTTATTGCTTGGGGTTGCTCTGTTTAGAGATACGTTGCCACACTGGAGCGGACCTGCGTATGTAAGCTTGCTTCCCATAGCGGCGGTATATTTAGCTACCAGGTTGAACCTTATTTTTCCTGCAAGTATTCGATGGGCGTTGGGTTTGTTGCTTTTCACTATTATTACAGGTTTATTGCTGATCCATTTCTATCCGGGCACTATGGGTAGCAAAAAGAAAACACAATTAGGAAGCGGCGATTTCACGCTGGATTTATATGGATGGAAAAGAACAGGAAGCATTTTTGACACCCTATATCAAACAGAATTAAATAAAGGAATCATGCCAAAAGGTACGCCGGTAGTGTGTTATAAATGGTTTCCGGCAGCGCATGAAGATTATTACTTTTGCAGGCCCATTGGTATTCAAATGATTGGGCTGGGTACTCCATTTGATTTACATGAATATGTATGGATGAATCAATGGAGAAAGAATAAAGTGAATATGAACAGCGCCTACTGCATTGTACCTTCTAATGAATATTACGACGCCAAAATAAAATATGCAGATTACTATGAAAAAATAGATTCGGTTACTGCTATCAACAATGCCAGAAATGGCAAAATGGCCCGCTATTTTTACGTTTATCGGTTACAGGGCTGGAAGCATAACATTTCTTTACCAAATTAAACAGGCTTGCCTACATTCACTTCAGATTCTCTCCAAATTTGGCTGGTAGTTTTGAATCTGAAAGCGGAATGTTTAATTGTTATCAGGCGTTGTGAATTTTGGATGAATGGACTTTGTATGGTATAGTGATTTTTGTTCAACAGGTATTATAATTAAATAGGATGCATTCTACTATGAAATTTTTAGTGTTATCTTTTTCTTTTACACTATTCTTATATTATACACCCTGTGCACAAGTTCGTACCCTTGAATTCTTTATTCAGCAAGCTAAAGAAAACAGCCCGCTGCTAAAGGATTATAAAAATCAAATTAGATCTAACAGGCTTGACAGCCAGATTTTAAGAGCTACTTTTAAAACACAAGTTAACTTCATCAGCAGCAATAGCTATGCGCCAGTAATAAAAGGATATGGATACGACGGCGCTATTACCAATGGTGCCAATATCACGGCGTTGGTGCAAGCTAACCGTAACTTTTATACAGCTGGTAATGTAGCGATGCAGTACAGAACAATTGGACTGCAGAACCTGGCACTTGGAGATACCATCCGCTTGTCGGAAAAAGATTTATCAAGAACAGTTATCGATCAATATATAACTACATACGGCGATATGGTAATGGTAGATTTTAATAAAGAGATCTATGAGCTGTTGAAAAAAGAAGAAGTGGTACTTAAAAAGCTGACGCAGGCCAGTGTGTACAAGCAAACCGATTACCTGAGCTTTTATGTAACGATGCAGCAGCAGGCCTTAACCCTTTCGCAGGCTAAAATCCAGTACAATTCTGATTTTCTTACTTTAAATTACTTGTCGGGTTATGTAGATACTGCGATATACCGTGTGCAGGAACCTACCCTTAACGATGCGATGCAGAATGATTTTTTCAATTCTGTTTTTTACCGGCAGTTTACCACCGATAGTTTACGGCTTGCTACCGAACGTGCTTTAATTAACTATAGCTACAAGCCACGGATCGGTGCATATACAGATGCAGGTTATAACTCTACACTCGTATATACTCCTTACAAAAACTTTGGTTTTAGTTTTGGAGTCAGTGTAGCCATTCCCATATATGACGGCAGGCAAAAAGCATTGAAGTTTAAAAAAATTGATATTGCAGAAGAAACACGGTTAATAAGGAAAAACTTTTTTGTAAGCCAATACCAGCAACAGATTGCGCAACTGAAACTGGAGTTGCAGGCAACGGACGAATTAGTGGCAAGCATTCAGCAGCAAATAAAGTTTGCCAATGCGCTTATTACCGCTAATGGAAAACTGCTGGAAACAGGAGATATAAGAGTAACTGATTATGTGCTGGCGCTTAATAATTATTTAGCAGCCCGCAATCTTCTAAATCAAAACTTCATTAACCGCCTTCGTATTGTGAACCAGATTAATTATTGGAACCGATAAACAAAATAAACGGAATGGGAAAAAGGTACTTTATCTTCTTTTGTTTTGCAATACTTTTTATAAGCTCCTGCAAAAGTAAAACTGGTTCGGCAGGGGAAGACCCTGCACCGGATGAAGTACGCACACCCGTTACCATCACCCATATCAGCACGCAGCCCATTACCCAGTACGAAGAATTAAATGCGATGTCCTCTTATTTGCAAAACAGCTTTATAAAAGCTACTGCCAGTGGGTATATTAAATCGGCAAATATAAAATTAGGCGAATATATAAAGGCCGGACAGCTGGCATTTGTTATGCAAACCAAAGAAGCAAAGGCATTAGGCAATACGATCAATGTGCTGGATTCCTCATTCCGGTTTTCCGGGTTGATACGAATTAGCGCTACTCAAACCGGTTATATTACTTCAGTAGACCACCAGGTGGGCGATTATGTGCAGGATGGCGAACAACTGGCTATATTAAGCGATGCTAAAAGCTTTGGATTTTTATTGAACCTGCCTTATGAACTTCGCCCATATCTTGCCGGAAATAAAGAAGTGGATATTGTGCTGCCGGATAAGCGGCATGTAAAAGGAGTGGTAGCGCACGTAATGCCCAGTGTGGATTCTGTATCGCAAACACAGGCGGTTTTGATAAAAGTAGATCCTTCCTATTCCATTCCTCAAAATTTAATTGCAAAAGTTCGCATAGCAACTGCTTCCAAAAGTGATGTAACCACACTACCAAAAGATGCCGTATTAACCGATGAAGCGCAGAGTGATTTTTGGGTCATGAAAATGATTGATTCTATCACCGCGGTAAAGGTGCCGGTGGTGAAAGGAATGGAAACAGAAGATAAAGTTGAAATAGTGCGGCCACAATTTTCTGCATCCGATAAAATTTTATTAAGCGGCAACTACGGCTTGCCCGATACTGCGAAAGTGAAAATTGTAAAGCAAAGCGAGTAATTGTATTACGATATTCACTTATAACCATAACCAGGTGTAATTAATGAAGCATTTTTTTATATCATACAAAAACCCGCTTACGGTTGTCATTTTTATGATCATTGCCGGAGGGTTATTTGTATACGGTAAATTGCAAACCTCGCTGTTCCCGGAAATTACGTTTCCGAAGATTAAGATCATTGCTGACGCCGGGTTGCAGCCGGTAAATAAAATGATGGTTACTGTAACCAAGCCGCTGGAAAATGCTATCAAGCAAGTGCCCGAGCTAGCTGATATCCGCAGTACTACCAGCCGTGGAAGTTGCGAGATATCGGCTTTTATGGACTGGAACGCCAATATTGACTTAAGCTTGCAGCGCATCGAATCGAAAATTGCTGAAATACGAAATGATCTTCCAGCGGATGTGCAGATTACAACGGAAAGAATGAACCCTTCCATATTGCCTGTAATTGGTTACAGCCTCGAAACCAATAGCAGCAGCAATACGCCCATTGATATGAAGCAACTGGCATTATATACCATAAAGCCATTTTTATCGCAAGTGCCTGGTATTGCCGAAGTGCGTATCATTGGCGGTAAACAAAAGGAATATTGGCTTACGCTGAATATACAAAAAATGAGCACCTTATCCATAACGCCGGAGGTGCTTTCCACTGCTTTAAATCAAACCAATTTTATTCAATCAAATGGATATATATCAGATTACCGCCTGTTATATTTGACTGTTACTGATGCAACGGTTCATTCGTTGGATGAATTAAAGAACCTGATAATTGCTAATAATGGAAAAAGAATCGTGCAACTAAAAGATATTGCCGATGCTACTATCAGTCCGGGCATAGAGTATACAAAGATCAATGCCAATGGCCATGCAGGTGTGTTGGTCGCTATCATCAAGCAGCCTAATTCTAACCTCGTTGATGTTTCTACGGCTATGAAAGAAAAGGTGGCCGATCTGCAAAAAATTCTTCCA
>JAICHT010000179.1 GCA_025924755.1 Chitinophagaceae bacterium
ACCGGCTACATGTGCGGTACCGGTTTTGCCGGCTACTTTAAAGGGAACATCTTTGAATGCATCTTTTGCAGAGCCGTATGCTGTTACCGCTTCCATACATCTTTTTGCATCCTGCACCACTTTTGGTTTACAGATGCTTTCTTCCACCACGGTGGGCTCAATATCTTTTACAAGCACCCCATTATCCTTTATACTATTTACCAGGTAAGGCTTTACCATTTTACCATTGTTGGCAATAGCATTGTACAACATCAATGTTTGCAGCGGCGTCACCTGGATGGCGTATCCAAAACTCATTGTAATCATTGCATGCAGCCCTTCGTGGTTGCGCTTCAATTTTGGCAATACAGGAGCGCCTTCGCCTACCAATCCTACTCCTACTTTCCTGTCTAAATGAAAGCGGTGCAAATAGGTGTAAAAATCATCAGGGTCGTTTGCAAATGCTTTATAAGCTACTTTGCTCATGCCTACATTGGAACTATGTGCAAAACATTCTTCAACGGATAATACAGGTTTAGGCATTCTTTCCGCATCGGTAACGTTACGAACCCCTACATAGGCGCTGCCAGTGGAACCTACGTCTACCAGGTCGTTCACATTACTGCTACCTCTGTCCAATACGGCTAATAGTGTAAGAAGTTTGATAGTAGATCCGGGTTCTGTAGCACGCAGGGCATAATTTAAATCTTCATCGTAGGCGCTGTCCTTCACCTCACCCAAATTGGCGATAGCTTTGATTTTGCCGGTCTTGGTTTCCATTACGATGCAGGTACCATATTGCGACTGGCTTTGTACCATAGTATGCATCAGAGCCGTTTCGGCAATGTCCTGAATGTTTACATCTAAAGTGGTAGTAACATCTTTTCCATTTTCCGGATCAATTTCGTATCCTTCTACCGGCACCGCGGCACCACCTGCTATAAAACGCACCAAACGCTTGCCAGTTGTGCCTTTCAGCAAGGTGTCATATGTTCTTTCCAATCCTACATTTTGCGCATTTTCTCTGGATAGCCCTATGGTTCTTTTGGCCAGCATGCCAAACGGATTTAACCGCCGGTTTTTTACATCCGCAATAATGCCGCTTTTATTGCGGCCTAACCTTACCAATGGAAAATTGCGAAAGGCTTTATATTGCTCAAACGACAAATCTTTTTTAAGTAAGTAATAGCGGTTTTTTTCGTTATAGGCCAGTTGTAATTCTTTTTTATATGCGGACCGGGATTGATCTTTAAAGTAATCAGCCATTGCCATTGACAGAGAATCCACATTTTCCCGGAACCGCTTTCCGTTTTTATCCCGCAAACCTTCGGCACCAAAATCCATATAGATGTCAAAATACGGAATGGAAGTACTGAGCATTTGCCCATCTTCGCTATAAATGGTTCCCCGCTCGGCATCCATTTCCACATATTTTTGATGCATGCTATCCGAAAGGCTGCGCCAGTACACACCTTGTACCCGCTGAATATAAAAGGCACGGCCCAATACCATCATGCTCAGCAAAACAATGCCGATAAAGCTCAGGTACACTCTCCATAATATGTCGCGCCTTATTTCCAAGTACTTCCTTTGTTTTTACTTTTTATTGATTGGTATCGCTACTGTCTATTAATAATACCGGTGATGTGGTAAGCTCTTTTAATCCCAGCGGCTTTACCGCTTCCATCAACTCACTTTGCTTGCTCCGAAACATCACTTCGCCTTTTACGGTTTTATATTCATACTGCAATTCCTTCAACTCTCTGGTAACCTTACTGATGCTACGCATGGTTTTATCGGCCAAATGGCCATTATAGATATAAACAATTGCCAGCCCGGCCATAAACAGAAAAAATGGCATTTGCTTTACTATCCCCTGATAGTTGAGCAAACGCTGCCACCTGAATCGCATATCCTTTTCTTTTTTCTTTGCTGGCTCCATCGTTTACGGATTATTGAATTTTATTTCATAGTTGATATTAGCTGCTTGCTATTTTTTCGGCCACCCGAAGTTTTGCGCTTCTGGCTCTTGTATTTCTTTTCGTTTCTTCGGCCGAAGCAACAATCGGTTTTTTATTTATCAGTTTAAATGGGCTTTCCGCTTCTTCTATTGTAAAAGGATTTTCTTCCTTTATCTCAAATGAGCCCTGTTTAAAAAAGTTTTTCACCAACCGGTCTTCTAAAGAATGAAAGGTGATAATGGCTACCCTTCCACCTTTTTTTAAAAGAAGCGGCACCTGCACCAATAACTCTTTCAAAGCACCGACCTCATCGTTCACCTCTATACGCAATGCCTGGAACACCTGTGCAAAATATTTATGCGGATTACCTTTCACTATCCCCTGCACCGCATTTTTAAATGCATCAATTGTTTGCAGCGAAACATTTTTCCGGGCTTCTACAATTGTACGGGCTAACGTTTTTTCATTGGTCACCTCGCCATATTGTTCAAATAACTTATGTAGCTGTTGTTCGGAATACGTCTGCAACACTTCGAACGCGGTCTTTTGTTGCCGCTGATCCATGCGCATATCCAACATGGCATTAAAGCGTGTGGAAAATCCCCGCTCCGCTTCATCAAACTGGTGGCTGCTCACTCCTAAATCTGCCAGTATGCCATCTACTTCCTTAATATCGTACAGCTTAAGAAAGCGTTGGATATGACGAAAGTTGTGCGGCACAAATGTGATGCGACTATCGGTTGGTACATTTTTCCGGGAGTCTTCATCCTGGTCAAACACTATCAGCTTTCCTGTTTCATTTAATTTTTCCAGAATTGCTTTTGCATGCCCGCCACCCCCAAAGGTGCAATCCACATATACACCACCCGGTTTGATATCCAGGTTTTCAACCACCTCGTTCAGCAGCACCGGCACATGATAAACAGCTTCAGGATTCATTATTAAATTTTTGAATCGTTAGCCATTACTGATTGCGCCAGGTTACTAAAATCATTGGGTGAATAAGATTCAAAGAACTTTTGATAGTTTTCTTTCGTCCAGATTTCAACTTTGTCAACCGCAGATGCCAGTACAATATCTTTTTCCAAACCTGCATATTCTTTTAAATTGGGCGGCAACAAAATTCTTCCTGCTCCATCAGGCTCCACTATAGTTGCCCCATTTAAAAAAAACCGCCTGAACTCCCGCACTTTAGGATCAAAATCGTTCAAGGTGCTAATCCTTGCGTATAGTGGCTCCCAGCTTTGCATCGGGTACAGGCTTAAGCATTTTTCAAAGCCCCTGTTTATTACAAATCGTGTACTTTCACCTTCAGGTAATTGTCTTTTTAAGCCGGCCGGCAAAAGAAAGCGACCTTTGGGGTCCAGTGTTGCTTCATATTCGCCGAGAAAGCTTATCATTTAAAAAATTTAATGGAAAACAAATACCTGACACAAAATAACACTTTTTCCCACTTTGCTAAACAGAGAAGAGGTGTTTTAATTTTTCCACACGCTCTATTATTCAAAATGTCTTGATTCCACTACGTTTCACGCCATAAAACTTTTCAAAAAAATATTACAGTGTGCATGAAGTGTGAATAACGGTGCATAAGATGTGCACAAGCCCATATTACCTTCGCTCTTACCTTTGCATAAACAGCAGCAGTTAGCCGCATGAGCTCATTTTCACCCACTATATATATTAAAGAGTATAATTATTTACTTCCGCAAGAACGTATTGCCGACTTTCCATTGGCTGAAAGAGACCAATCTAAGCTCCTTGTGTATAAAAGTGGGAATATAACCGACGATACCTTTGTCAATCTTCCGCAACACCTGCCCGACAACAGCCCGATTATTTTAAATAATACCAGGGTTATCGAAGCCCGGATATTTTTTAAAAAACCGACTGGTGGTGTTATCGAAATTTTTTGCCTGGAACCTTTTGAAAGCAGCGTAGAAACTGCTATGACCGCTACAGCCTATACGCAATGGAAATGCCTGATTGGTGGTGCCTCTAAATGGAAACCCGGGCAAGTATTGCATAAAGAGATACAACTTTCAAACGCATTGGTTGGCTTAAGCGCCCGGTATATAGCTAAAAAAGAAGATGATTTTATTATTCAGTTTGAATGGGAGCCCACCAGCTATATGTTTGCCGATATATTACATGCTGCAGGAGTTATTCCTTTGCCACCTTATATTAAACGCACAGCCGGAGAAAGCGATGCAGACCGGTATCAAACCATATTTGCCAAACACCAGGGCTCTGTAGCAGCGCCTACGGCCGCACTGCATTTTACCGATACCGTTTTCGCCCAATTTGCAAAAAAGAATATCACTACCGGATATGTAACCCTGCATGTAGGCGCCGGCACATTTAAACCTGTAAAAACAGATACAATACAGCAACACCAGATGCACCAGGAGCAATTTTCCGTAACCCTGGATTTTTTAAAATGGTTGCAACAGGCATCAAACGTAATAGTGGTAGGTACTACTTCTTTACGTACCGTGGAAAGCCTTCATTGGCTGGGCGTAAAACTGGCAAAAAACCCATTGCTTTCTATTACAGATTTCAACTTAACACAATGGGAAGCCTATGAACTCCGGAAAAATAATATACCCTACAAAGAAAGCCTTCAGCAGTTAATTAATAAAATGCAGGAGTTGCAGATCTCACAGCTTTATTGCCAAACCAGTTTATTAATTGTGCCGGGTTATGAGTTTCAGGTACCGGTAGCACTGGTTACAAATTTTCATCAACCGCAATCTACTTTACTACTGTTAATTGCTGCTTTTATTGGTGATGACTGGAAGAAGATATATGCACATGCCTTAGAAAACAACTATCGTTTTTTAAGCTACGGCGATAGCAGTTTGTTGTGGAGAAAAGATTAGCAAAAAGCAAGAAAGCGGAAGGATTTTTTTTAATATTATAATCTTACTTCATTACTATCAATAACAAACAGATGTAATATCATACATTCCTGCTTTTTTAGCGCTAATAGTCTTCACTTAGTAAGTGTAAATACCTTTATTAAACACTTGCGATTATAAATTTTGGCAATTATGTTTGCCGCGTTAATAAAATAACATCTTAATCCCTTCAAAAACAAACCATGAAAAAAACCCTTCTGGCAATCGCCGCAATTTACGCGGTCGGTGCTACCAACCATGCGAACGCTCAACTTGTAATGAATGATGTAAGAAGCCTGGCTTCATTTGCCACACGTACTATATCGCCTCTTGATGGTGAGCATACGGACGCAAGTACTATCAATCTTACTGCTATTAATGATTTCAAAAAAAGGTTTTCTACGGTAGAAAATGAAAACTGGGTAAAAGTAAACGATGGCTTTTATGCCAAGTTCATGCAAGATGGCATTCAGAAAAAAATAGCCTATAATAAAAAAGGTAAAATGATGTTTACCATCCTTGAATACAATGCAGATAAGCTAGCCAAGGATATACGGGAAAGCATTAGATACAATTATATGGATTGCAGCATCAACCATATCAGTGAAGTTCATATCAATGATAAGGTGGTATACCTGATACATATAACTGCTGGTAACAGCATTAAAACCATCCGGGTATGCGATGGCGATATGCAGGAAGTGGAGAGCCTTAAAGCGTAAACTGTTTACAATAACTTACAATTTCTTAAAACAATAAACCCCTGAACAAATCAGGGGTTTATTGTTTTTGAATTTCTACGAAATAAAGTTTTATACAATATTTTCCCCGCTGCCTTTTTTAAGTGGCATTTCAATAGTAAAGCAACTACCTTTCCCTAATGTACTGTCTGCCTTAATTGTCCCGTTGTGCGCTTCTACAATATCTTCCACATAACTTAAGCCCAGGCCAAAGCCTTTTACATTATGCATATTGCCGGTATGGGCCCTGTAAAACTTTTCGAAGATGCGCTTTACGGTTTCCCGGTTCATGCCAATACCGTTGTCTTCAATACGTAATATAAACTTTTTGGTATTAGATGAGGTGGTGATGCAAATCTTGGGAGGCACATTTTCTTTCGAATATTTAACAGCATTATCCATCAGGTTATTTACCAGGTTAGAAATATGCACTTCATCGGCATCTATTAAATCATGAGTTGCATTCAAATGCAGCTCCAGAGCACCTTGTTTTTCCTGCAGCCTCAGCATAAAATTATCCGCTACATCCTGAATGATCTGGTGCACATGAAGGGGTTTTAAATTCAATTGTATTTCCTGCCGGTCCATTAAAGCCGATTTTAATATGGTTTCTACCTGGCGGTTCATTCGCTGGTTTTCTTCCTTGATAATTTCGCTGAAGTAGCCCATCTTTTTAGGATCGTGCATTACCTTTTCATTCCGTAACGCATCTACCGCCAGAGATATAGTAGCAATAGGGGTTTTAAATTCATGCGTCATATTATTAATGAAATCATTTTTGATCTCACTCATCTTTTTCTGACGCAACATTGTGATGATGGTTAAGGCAAATGCAGCCACTACTATTATTACCAGCAATATGGCTAACACCATTTTTGGAAGTACGGTTTTTGTAACCAGTTGCACCATTTCAGGCACTACAATAATGAGCGCTTCATCATAGGCCAGGTTTTCGGCCGCAGTTCCACTAGGTGGTTGCAATACATACGTAAAAGATTTATGGTGCACCGTATCATCATACACTTCTGCAAAATTGTTAGACTGCCGTTCCATATACCCAATATTGCCTCTAGTGAAAGTAGTAAGCCCAAATTCGAAGGGCACCTTATCCATATTCTGAGAGGCAAAAGCCAGCTTTATTTTTTCATAAATTTCCTGCGTGGTAAGCCGTTGGCCTACGCTATATGGCTTTGAAAGTTCAAAACTAAAATCATCGCTAAAACCGGGAAGCAGTTTGTTGGGTGTGCCGGAAGTGCTTTTGTATTGCGATAGCTCATCCCCTACAATTTTAGTGACATCGATAATTTTTTGCTTTACCTGGTCCTCTCTAAGCAATAACATGTTTTTAAGCCATGATATTTGAATAACGATAATGCCGGAAAGCGAAACCGTTATCAACACGATAATTATGGGAAAAATTCGTTTCACTTATCCAAGATGATGAAAAAAAATGTGTTTACAAAAATATTGCGCCAATGAATAGTTAATATGGCACAAGTTTGTTATCAATCAAATATAACCATCCCGTAATTTAACTATGACACAGCCTGCACCCGGGGTATTATTAATAGCAGACCCTTTTTTAAAGGATCCCAACTTTATGAGAACCGTAGTGTTTTTAACCGAGCACCCCGAGGAAGGCACTATAGCGTTTGTAGTAAACCGGCAATACGAAAATACATTAGAAGAGTTGATACCAGAAATTAAAGGTC
>JAICHT010000180.1 GCA_025924755.1 Chitinophagaceae bacterium
ATTAGATGAATTGATACCTGAAATTGAAGGTCATAAATTACCGGTGTTTTACGGCGGTCCGGTACAGATGAACACGATTCATTTTTTACACCAATATCCTGAAAAAATTCCCGGCGGCGTGGAGGTCACCAAAGGGGTATATTGGGGCGGCGATTTTGATTCGGTAATTAAATTAATTAATAGTGGAGATTTTAACCGCGACCGAATCCGTTTTTATATTGGGTACTCAGGCTGGAGCACCGGGCAGTTGGAAACTGAAATGAACGAAAAAACCTGGCTTACCGTAGATGCCGCCCTCAACCTGATATTTCATAGAAACGCTGCGGAAATATGGAAGGACGCCATCAAACACCTCGGCGGCGATTATGAAATCATGATCAATTTTCCTATAGATCCGCAGCTGAATTGATATGGTAATATTGGGCAATCATAACGCCCCGTATTTAGTGCAGGGCTTTGTAAGTTTACCGCAAATAAAAACTTAAGCCGCCCTTTAAAACGATATTATTGAGTCCGTTTACATCATTGTATTTAAACGGCATCATATTATAACCAGCCGATAAATTGAAGCCAGTCTGCTTACCCGCACTCAACGGTATAAACAAACCAAGTTCTGGCTGAGCTGCAAACCCAAACGCTGATTTATTGTCCGGGAACTCGCCATAGTATTTTCGGTAAGATATTAAATTACCACCGGCAGCTAAAGCCACAAACGGTTCAATAAAGCTGCTGTTGGTAAAGCGGTATTTTACCTTTGCCATAATTGGTGATACCTGAACCGAGTTAATAACCACGGCTGATAAATCGCTTCCCGCAGAATGCAAAACCTGTCTTGGATATTTTTGGTAAAAGTCCTGAAAGCCGGTTTGCAGGCCTAAAGAAAGTTTGCTATTTACTACATATAATAAAGAAGCATCCCAGCCTCTTAAAGAAGTTTTATTAGTGATTGTTTTAAAGTTCCCCATTGGTATGCCGGCTGCATAATTTAAGGTAAGGTTCAGTCTTTTTTCCTGGGAATGAACCTGGGTTTGTATCAGCAACATCAACACTATAGGTAAAAGATATCTTTTGAGTTTCATAATTGTACTTTTAAGATGACTATTGATTTTTTAAATAAGGAGATTGATTAAACAATGCCTGTACCTGGCTGCTTACGTTATTGTTTTGAAAAACACCTTCTCCCCTTACAATACCGCTCCACACATCTTTTATTTCATTATTCTGCTTACTGTTTTTAAGATCAAACATATCAACAGTTAATGCGTTTTCATTTATCTGGTACGTACCATAGTAGGTAGGAAAGTAATACGAATAATCCGGGTAACCCCACATATACGGATCGTAATAACTATTATAATAACCGCCATAATCTGTGTAAGAAACTACACCGGTAGCGGTATTGGTTACACGGCTTACTGTTACGCCCAGGTCAGGCTTATCAGCTGTACTTACTCTTTGAAAACCTCTCTGTTGTAAAGCATTTATTACTTCAGTTACCAGTTGCTCATCATAGGGAGTATGCTCCCGTGATTGTAGCCTGTTATTAGAAACCACAGCTACAGAATCGGCAATACTAAAAGTTTTATAATTCGTAAACGCAGCACTGGTATCGTAGTTGGTAATATATATCCGGCTTTCATCTTCCGATAAATTATTCAACGGTTCTTTTACGCAACTACTTACAATAATACCAATTAGAGGAACATACCATAACAGCATCTTTTTCATACGCAACGATTTTAATGGTAAAGATTTGATTATAAAGTATTATTAAAACAAATTCAATACCCATATTGGTATGTGCAAGCTGTTAACATTAAATAAAATTTGCTGATGTTTTCCAGGTAACAATCGAACAAAAAAACAGAAATGCAATACCGAAAATTAGGAACGGCAATATATGAGATAACTGATGCCTTAACGGCTGCAAACAAAAAAGCCCTGCATATTGCAAGGCTTTTTTTATTTATACTGAAAATATTTATTCTATTACGGAAGCCCCTTCTACCAGCACCGTTACTTTATTGTTCAGCACTTCCACAAATCCACCCTGAATATCAAAATTGGCGGAATGCGCCTGCTTATCGCGCAAAACCTTTATGCGTCCCGATTTTAAGGCACTTACCAGGGGCGCATGTTTATCCAACACTTCAAACGAACCGCTGATGCCGGGCATTTGAACACCATATACTTCGCCACTAAATAATTTCCGTTCGGGTGTTAATATTTCTAAAGTCATTTTGTCAATTTGAGATTTGTCAATTTTAGATTTTAAATTAGAAATCTTAAATCTGCAATAAATTATCCTTGTGCCTGCGCCAATAACTTTTTACCTTTCTCAATCGCATCATCAATAGAACCTACAAGGTTAAATGAAGCTTCAGGATACTCATCTACTTCACCATCCATAATCATATTAAAACCCCGTATAGTTTCTTCAATAGGCACCAACACTCCTTTCAAACCAGTAAACGCTTCGGCTACGTGGAACGGCTGAGACAGGAAACGCTGCACCCTGCGGGCACGCGATACAATTAATTTATCTTCATCGCTTAATTCATCCAAACCAAGGATGGCGATAATATCCTGCAGCTCCTTATAACGTTGCAATATCATTTTTACCCGCTGGGCCGTATTATAATGTGCATCGCCTACTACCTGCGGCATCAAAATACGGGAAGTTGAATCCAATGGATCAACCGCCGGATAAATACCCAAGTCAGCAATTTTACGGCTTAATACTGTAGTAGCATCGAGGTGGGCAAATGTAGTAGCCGGGGCGGGATCGGTCAGGTCATCCGCAGGTACATATACTGCCTGTACGGAAGTGATAGATCCGTTTTTGGTAGAGGTAATACGCTCCTGCATCAAACCCATTTCTGTAGCTAGTGTAGGTTGATATCCTACCGCCGATGGCATACGACCCAACAAAGCTGATACCTCGGAACCGGCTTGCGTAAAGCGGAAAATATTATCAACAAAGAAAAGGATATCACGGCCTTTGCCAGTGCCATCGCCATCTCGGAAGTATTCTGCAATGGTAAGACCGGAAAGGGCTACACGGGCACGGGCGCCGGGCGGTTCATTCATCTGTCCAAAAACAAAAGTTGCTTTTGAATCAGAAAGTTCAGCCATATTTACTTTGCTCAAATCCCATCCGCCTTCTTCCATACTGTGTTTAAAGGCATCGCCATATTTCATAATACCCGCTTCAATCATCTCCCGCATCAGGTCATTCCCTTCACGGGTTCTTTCACCTACGCCGG
This sequence comes from Chitinophagaceae bacterium, assembly GCA_025924755.1. Lineage (GTDB taxonomy): Bacteria > Bacteroidota > Bacteroidia > Chitinophagales > Chitinophagaceae > Flavisolibacter. Next base: position 3,267 of record JAICHT010000180.1, read on the forward strand.
CAAATACAGATAAGCCCGAATAAGCTTTGGCAATATTATTAATTAACTCCTGTATCAATACGGTTTTACCAACACCGGCACCACCAAAAAGACCGATCTTACCACCTTTTGCATAAGGTTCAATAAGGTCAATTACTTTGATACCAGTATATAAAACTTCTGTAGCTGTTGACAAAAATTCAAAAGCAGGTGGTTTGGCATGTATTGGCCTACCGTTTACTTTAGGTACCGGAGGAAGTCCGTCAATAGGGTCGCCGGTTACATTAAACAGCCGTCCTTTGATATCTTCCCGGGCAGGCATAGTAATAGGAGCTCCAGTATCTACGGCATCTACGCCACGCATCAGGCCCTCAGTTCCATCCATGGCTATACAACGAACACTATCTTCGCCTAAATGTTGCTGTACTTCCATTACCAGCGTTTCGCCGCTGTCGCGCTTAATTTCCAATGCGCTGAAAATCTCAGGCAGCTGCCCGTCAAATTGTACATCCACAACAGCGCCGATAATTTGTTTTACCTTACCAACTTTTGCCATAATTAGCTTTTATATAGAAAGTTTATTGTAAAAAGTATTGAAAATCAAGAACTGCCCTAATTTTCAGGGTGCAAAGGTAAGGGTAAGATGATAAATTGCCAATTTGTAGCGTATCACAAATACGTATTAACAGAATAAAATAAGGGAGTGATCTTATTGCAAATCTATAAAAGTTGCGAAAGCCCTTTCAATGATATGAGTAGCTTTTACCAGCGCTTTACTTAAAATGGCAGGTAATTATCAAAGCCAAAGCAGCCGTCTTTTGATATATAAGGGCATTTACCTTAGGCACAGCTTTTGCAAAATCCAGTAATATGAAGAATGTACTCATCAATTCCGTATTTCTATGTAGCTTATTTATATCTGCCTGCAATACTGGCATAAACGGTAACAAAACCAATGATAATGATAGTACTCAAAAAGCAGAAAGGAAAATTTCTAAAAGAGATATCAGTATCACTAAAGCTAACGCCTACAATGACCTGTTTTTAGACAGTGCCACGGTAGCTGCATTTATTGCACAAAAAAAATTGCCTGATTCTATATCCCTCCGTATGCGCAGTTTTTATAATGCCCGCAATTACCAGTTTGCCTGGTTTTCCAGCGACGGTTTAACCGAACAGGCAAGAGGATTCTGGAACCTGATTGATTATCGCACCTCCAATCATCACGATTCTACCCTGCAGGATAAAGCACTGGCTAAGAAAATGAATAACCTTATAGCTTTAGAAGATCCAGCCTTCAAAGCTTCCGATAAATCTACCATTAATACAGAGCTGACACTCACACAATATTTTGTAAAGTACATCTATAACACCTACGACGAAGGATATGTAAAACGAAAAGAGATGGAGCGGTTTGTACCCCGCAAAAAGGAAGAAGCGATGTACCTGGCCGATTCACTACTAAATAAAAAACATAAAGACAATAAATATTTTGAGGATGTAAACGAACGCTACAAGCAATTAAAGACGCAACTGGCCAGGTACTACGAAATAGCAAAAAAAGGAGGATGGCAACCTATTAAGGCTGCAGATAAAATATACAAAAAAGGAATGACTTCGCCAGTTGTTTCCAGTATAAAAAAAAGGTTGCAACTATCGGGTGATATGCCGGCAAACGATACCAGCCAGGTATTTGACGACACTTTGGTACAGGCCGTTGAAAGCTTTCAAAGAAGTATGGGCTACACTCCAACCGGCTTGGTTACGCATATTTTAATAAAGGACATGAATGTACCTGTAACGGAGCGTATACAACAGATTTTAATGAATATGGGCCGTATGCGCTGGATGCCCAATGAGCCATCCGGAAGTTTGATTGTGGTGAATATACCCGAATTTGTATTACACGTATATGAAGGAAAGAAAAAAGCATTTGATATGAATGTGGTTGTGGGTAAAGACGGGCATAATACCACTATGTTTACCGGCGATTTGAACCAGATTGTTTTTAGTCCGTATTGGAACGTACCGCAAAGTATTGTGGAAAATGAAATTGTTCCGAAAATGCAAAGTGATCCGGATTATTTAACCAAGAATAATATGGAAGTTACCGGTACCGAAGATGGGTTGCCTGTAGTACGTCAGTTACCCGGACCAGACAACTCACTGGGAAGAGTAAAGTTCTTATTCCCCAACAGCTTTAATATTTACTTTCACGATACCAATGCAAAAAGTTTGTTCAATCAGGATAAAAGAGCTTACAGTCACGGCTGCATCCGGCTGAGCCAACCCGAAAAAATGGCAGAATACCTTTTAAGAAATCAGCCAGAATGGACATCCGAAAAAATTGAGGATGCCATGAACAGCGGTAAAGAGCAATATGTAAAACTAAAGAAGGCAGTCCCGGTTTTTATTACTTATTACACCGCCTGGGTTGATGACGATGGACAGCTAAATTTTAGAGATGATATTTACGGCCATGATACTACTTTAAGCAGAAAGATGTTTGTAAACGGCCTGTAGCATCTGCCATTTTCCAGTAACTTGCACCGTTCAGTATTAAACCTGTTTCATGCAATTGACTGAAGTAAATGACAGCCGGCTAGCCAAAGAATTTCTTTTGGTAAACGCTACTATTAACGAAGGCGTCCCAACTTATATACGGCCGCTGGATAAGGACATCAACGAAGTTTTTGATCCTAAAAAAAATAAAACCTTTCGCTTTGGAACCACTAAAAGGTGGTTGCTCAGGAATGATCAGGGTAAATACATTGGCCGTATCGCCGCGTTTACCAACAAAAAATATAAAAATAAAGGAGACGATGTACCCGTGGGCGGTATCGGCTTTTTTGATTGCATCCATAACCAGGAGGCTGCCAACCTGCTTTTTGATACTGCCAAACAATGGCTGTCAGCACAGGGTATGGAAGCCATGGATGGCCCGATAAATTTTGGCGAACGCGACCGCTGGTGGGGGTTGGTAACCGAAGGCTTTCAGGAACCTATGTATGGTATGAATTATAATCAGCCATATTACAAAGAGCTTTTCGAAAATTATGGTTTCCGGACTTTCTTTAACCAGATCTGCCTGGGGATGGATCCAAAGAAAAAATTATCCGACAAAATATTTGAACGGCATGCCAGGTATGCAAACGATCCGGCTTTTAAGGCTCGCTATATAGATAAATCGCAACTGGAAAAATTTGCAGCCGATTTTACTACCGTTTATAACAAAGCCTGGGCTGGCCATGGCGGCTTAAAGCAATTGAGAAAGGAACAGGTAATACAAATGTTTAAAACCATGAAGCCGGTTATGGACGAACGGATCATATGGTATGTATATCACCACGAAGAGCCCATTGCCATATTCGTAAACTTACCCGACCTTAATCAATGGTTCAAGTACTTAAATGGCAAGTTTGATCTGCTGCATAAACTAAAGTTTCTATGGATAAAAAGAACAAAACCCAGTAAAAAGTTTACAGGCCTTGTATTTGGCATTGTGCCTGAGTTTCAGGGCAAGGGAATGGATTCGTACCTGGTGGTAGAAGCAGCCAAAGTGGTACAAACACCTGCCATACACTATACCGAATATGAAATGCAATGGATTGGCGATTTTAATCCCAAAATGTTGAATGTGGCGGAAGGTATCGGCGAAGTTTTCCGCAGCCGCGTACTTACTACCTACAGATATTTATTTGACCGTAATAAAGAATTTAAGCGTCACCCTGTTTTAACATAGTGTGCATACTTAATTGAGGTATAAGCACCTGAAATAACTACATTTGCTTTAACGGTTTTTAAGAATAGTTCATGGAGAAATTTGTCGTATCAGCTCGTAAATACCGGCCCCAAACCTTTGATACGGTGGTAGGCCAGACGCATATTACTACTACATTAAAAAATGCCATCAAGAATCATCAGCTGGCGCATGCCTTTTTATTTTGTGGCCCCAGGGGTGTAGGCAAAACTACCTGTGCCCGCATATTGGCAAAAACCATCAACTGCGAAAAC